>JBBSHC010000678.1:0-2774 GCA_038253425.1 Leptolyngbyales cyanobacterium
AAAAGTTGTTATAGTTAATCACCTTGCCTTTAGGTGAAGGAAAAACCAGAGCCTCAGGGTCAGGCTTATCAGGTCTTATCGATTGCAGTAACTGTTGCAATCGCTGAGAACAAGGGAAATCACGTTTCTTGTTATTTTTAGAGCCATCAACTCTGGTAGGAATGCCTTCAGCCATAGCGATTGATCCCGTAAAGTGAATCACCTCGCAGTCCTTGCTAACATTTTTCCACTGTAAGCCAATTGCTTCGCTAGGGCGACAACCTGTAAGCAATAAAAACTCGACAAATGATGCGTAGTGGGCGTAACTGTGACCTGTGTAGCCTCGCCCGTTCCAGTTGCCCTCGTGATTCCTAAACGCCTCAATGACTTCTTTCCGTTTCTGCTCAGTGAATGCATTGGGCTTCGGCTCTAGCTGATAAACGTACTGAGGCAAATCCTTTGCCATGCCCTCGTAGGGCATGGAGTCAATCAGCTTATGTTTGTTAGCCCATCTACAAGCAGCATTGAGTTGTGTTAACGCTCGCTTTGTCTGATGCACAGTGGTTATTTTCTCCAAGGCTTTTTTTACCTTAAGAGAATCCACTAAAGGAATGTCTCCTATGTGCTCAAATAGCTTGGTGAAGCTCTTGTGATAGCCTTTGGTCGTTGGCTTCAAGCTAGATGCCTTGTCCTCAAGGTAGGATGTCCAGATCTCTATCAGCGTCGGCACGTTCTCTGTAGGGCTTGCTGAAGCAATAGCATTGATAGGGGCTTGAGGTTTGTACTTCTGTAGCGATTGGTCAAAGTTTCCTGAGAGCATATCTAGCTCAATTTCTCTAGCTCTCATTTCTGCCAACTTTCGGTTTCGGGGCGTATCAGCAAACCCCAAAGAGAGGTAGTGGCGCTTTTTAGCGAAAGTGAAGGCTAACTGTAAGCGATTATTAGAGTCCTTGATTTGAACAGTTCCTTTGGAAGCCTTACGTTTGTAGGGTTTCAGATTCATACTTGGTTGAACTTTTTGAGCTAATGTTCTACCACAGTCTTACCCCAATTAGATGCCGAAACGACTCAAAAAATACCCAAGCTCTAGAACACATGAACCAGAGCGCCAAAATCAACAAAAACTCGAAATCCCCCGAAACGCAAGGTTTTCGGGGGATTTATTTCAAAGCGGGCGGCGGGAATCGAACCCGCATAATTAGCTTGGAAGGCTAAAGTTTTACCACTAAACTACGCCCGCACATCTAACCTGTTGCCAAGCTCGTACTTGGTCACGTAACTTGCACAGTACAAAGCACTGTGCACTTAGGCAAAGACTAAGGTAGCACATTTCGGGCGATCGCATGGAGTCTGAATCGCTACGAAGAAATAGCTGAAGTAGAAAACCAACGCTTTAGCTTGAAGAGCACGGCGGTTCGACCTGTCCATCTCCAGAATTTGCTGTGCTGTGCTAGGTTGTCCCAAGGGCTACGTCTTTTATTCAGGCTGATTTTCTTCTAAGTTTTGCACGCTACGCTGTCTTAGTTAAACGCTGTTTTCCTGGCTTTGCCGTGCGCCCACGTAGTCTCTCTGGAAGAAGACTGCGACGTTCAACGTCCTCTCTTCTTCCGCCTACTGACTGGAAGATACCACTACGTACTGTGTTGGTGGTGCCTTTTGTGCTGCAAGCGCTAGCAGTGGTGGGGCTGGCAGGCTACTTATCGTTTTGCAACGGTCAGCAGGTTGTTGTTAGTCTTGCCAGTCAGTTGGCGGCTGAGGTTGGCAGTCGCATTGAGCAAAATCTAGCGAATGATCTGCGAACGCCTGCTGAAATTACCCGCAGTAATGCGGCAGCCATTCGACTGGGCATTTTGGACTGGCGTAATCAGCCATCATTGGAGCGGTACTTTGGGCAACAGCTCAGAATTTTTGACAATGTGAGTTCAGTGGCGATCGCGGATGAGCGGCAAAACTTCCTTGCGGTGAAACAGCGATCGAACGGCTCGATCGTCATTCGGGCGCAAGATCGAGCCACCCATGACAATCTAAATCAGTATCTGGCAGACGATGATGGTGCGCGTGGCAAGTTTTTAGGCAAAAGCGGTTTCAATGCTCACAATGATCCAGCCGATAACTCCTGGTATTTGGCAACAAAAGTAGCGCAACAACCGATTTGGCGGCTAGTGGTATCCCACGCAGAAGAGAAAAATCCCACCCTGACAGCCGTTAATTTTCAGCCGTTTTTTGATCGGGCGAATACCTTCCAGGGAGTGCTGGCATCATCTGTCTCGCTTGCTCAGCTTCATAGTTTTCTCAAAAGCTTGAAGATTGGTAAAACGGGTCAGGCATTTATTGTCGAGCGTAACGGTTTGCTGATTGCAAACTCAAATGGTGGTTCACCCTTCCGACACCTGGGCAGCACCGACTCAACGCGATCGGATCTGAGTAGCAACGGTACCCAACGTCGGCTCCCTGCCAACAGCAGTCGTGATTTTGTGACACAGCAGGCGGCAGCTTTTTTGATCGAACGGTTCGGTAGCTTCGATCGCATCCACGAGCGCCAACAACTCAGCTTTGAAGTCGATCGCCAGCGCTATTTCATCAACGTTGAACCGATCGGGCTAGACCAGAATTTAGACTGGTTAGCCGTCGTGGTCATGCCCGAAGCGGATTTTCTGGATGCAATTCAAGGCAACAATCGTTTCACGCTCTTACTTTGCGCCGGAGCGTTGACAGTCGCCATTGCAGTCGGCTGGTTAACATCTTCCTGGATTGCTCGACCCATTCTGCAACTGAGTCGCGTCAGCCGAGCTTTA
>JBBSHC010000679.1:0-2763 GCA_038253425.1 Leptolyngbyales cyanobacterium
ACATCCCCAGATTTGGCTGTCCATCGGTAGGCTTGCTCACGGGGTCGCAGCTTACTCTCGCAACCTGGGTCGCCGCTGTTGCCGTACGTGCAACCGAAAGACGCGTATTAGGCACACGGGTAATCTGGCACGGCTTCGTCAGATAATAGCCAACTCCATCGGCTGACGGTCCCTGCCAAATTGCCAGCATCTGCAACTGATACTCAGTTCTTGGTAGCACCTGACCCTCCAAATGCCACAACGCGTTTTCTTTAACCGCTGACAGTTGGTTTTTCACCGTTGCTTCTACCTGCTGCATCTGCGGTTTCAAGTCAACCAACCAGCGCTCCACCTGAGACCAGGACTGTCCCTCTAGCTGCTCTTTCAAAACAGATTCTGCTTGCTCTAAGAAGATAATGCCGCGCGACGGTGGAGCGTCACCCTTGTGAAAGCTGATGACAAAAGCACTCCGACTCAAATCGTCTGTTAAAACGCTGGGATAATCAACCACCCAGGATTGCGTCAAAAAATAGAGTTGAAACCAGCAACTTAAAAGTAAATTACTCAGAAACAGAATCACCAGGTCTTGCCGAGTTGCAGCATCCGGTTTCTTGTAAGTGGGACCCATCGCAATAAATTTTGGTAGCGCTGCAATGATCGCTGAAATCGGTGGCCAACAGATAAAGCCAACAGATGGCAAGCTATCGGTCAACCCCGAAAACAACAAGATGGAAACTAGCGCACCTGTAATCCAGGGACCCAAAAAAACATCGCTAACTGTTAGTCCTTTTTTAATATTAATTTCAAGATCAAAAACCTTTAGCTTCTCTTCATGCATAAACCAGTGAATGCCTGGAATGAGAAAAAACCAGGCACAGGTTGCAATAAAACCTTGAACCAATTCACTGATCGGCAGCAGTGACATTGCCCAGGAAAAAATACTAATCCAGATCAGGGTTTGCCAGGAATCTGGTTTGGGCGGCGTTAACGTTTTGCGTAACTGCTTAAAGATCTCATCAAAGCTTAGAGCAGAGAGAATGATGTTTCTTAACGCTAAATTTAGCCCTAAATTTGCCACCACGAAAACGAGCACCAGCAGCCAAAAAACAGCCTGCCAGGAATTCCAACTAGTTGGAATTAAGGTTGCTGCAAGCTGCCTCAGAAAGTCAAACATTTAAGTTCAAGCAATTTAGTGAAGATATGTTTGTTCTACCAGGCGCACAAACAAAAGCAATAAAATAGCGCTAAAACTGCACGCATTGGCAACCAGCACCGTATACATTCTTGTGTTTGAACGTAAGCTACCCATCTGAGCTTGTCTGCCACGAAACCGCATTGATTTCTCGTCCGGCTTTTCGTCCGGCTTTTGACTTTTCTCTAGTAAAAACTCTAAAAGATCTAACCCTTTCAATTTTAGAAAAAAGGTGCCCATAAACATTCCCAGCGTCAAGAGAACTAGGACGGGTGCAACACTCATCAGCCACGGATCAGCATAAAAGCGCTCAAAAAAGATAAAACTAATTAACTGCACTCGCCAATCTACGGGTAGCAAAGATTGACTATTGAAGAAGATGATCCAGCCCACCACGGTGGAAAGCAGATTGACGCTAACAGCGTACTGCATACTGGTTTTATAATCCAGGTTCAACATTCTGTAGAAGACAAACGCTTCGATCGCGATCGCAATCAGCAAAAAAAAGAGTTGAAAAATCACCGCCCTTAACGGTACAACCTCAGAAAACATGGCTCCCCTTTGAAGATCGATCGTTGATCGCCCCATGCATACACGATGAGTACTAGCATTCTAGCCATGCCTATTTGACTTTAGAACAATAATTTTGATGCCATTTGAATACGATCGCTGGCTGCAATCGATCGCGGTAGCCCCGGCAAAGACACGATCGTTTGGTCTGGAAACAGCGCTGCTGGATCGTTCTGTCCCAGTTCAAAGCGATTATGGACAATGTAGTGTTGGGCAATCCCCATCGTTTTTAAGGTCTCTGTCAAGCGTTGCGCTTCCGCTGTAATAGCAGCCTGTGACTGAATTACCCCAATAAATTCAGTATACTGCGGGTCTTTCAGCTTTTTCTGAGCCTGCATTACACGTTGCCGCAACGTTCGCAGCCGTCCCATTAAGTCGGTGCGCCCCAACACATCTTGATACTTAATCCACAGCTTAAAAATCCAGGCAAGCCAGTCACCCATCGCGGTGGGCATTTCCAAAAAGCGGAGTAAGTGCCCCGTAGGAGCTGTATCCAGCACAATCAGGTCTTGCGCCTTAGATTCCAACAGTTCCATCACCGTAACTAACGACAGCATTTCATCAATGCCGGGCAATGCCTGTGAAACAATTTTGCGCCATGCTTCGGGACCATACGCAATCTTGAGCGTGGTATCAGCATCCCCCGATTCGCCGCTCATCATCTCTGCCAGTTCCCATAGATAATCTCGTCGAAACTGATCAAGCACTCGATCGGCATCGACTTCTTGTGCGCTTAAGTTCGATGTCAGCGCGATCGCCTCATGTCCCAGGGTTTGCCCAAACGCATCTCCTAATGAGTGGGCTGGATCAATGGAAATGACCCGAACCTTTCGATCGCCATACTGCTCTGCCATGCCCCAAGCGATCGCTGCTGCTACCGTCGTTTTGCCCACACCACCCTTACCACCCACTAGAATCAACTGTCGCCCCTCAGCGATAAAATCTCCGAAACTGGGCAGAATCTTCTCTGGAAGCTGAAGCGGCGGTGGGCTGATGATCGCCTCTACCTTTGCGGTTTGAAT
>JBBSHC010000680.1:0-2760 GCA_038253425.1 Leptolyngbyales cyanobacterium
AGTGCTTCAATGGCAGCCGCTTCTTCTTCCTCAGTACCCATTTCTACGAAAGCAAACCCACGCAGCCGACCCGTCTCGCGATCGGTCGGTAGCTGAACCCGATTTACGGTGCCGTATTCCTCAAAGGCTTGCTTGAGATCGTCTTGAGTAACCTGATACGAAAGGTTACCAACATAGATTGACATGGAGTGTCTCCAAATTTCAGAGGGTGTGAGAGTTAAATTCGGAGAAACGCTTGTCCATGAAAACGAACGAATTTACAGCCGAAGATAATCCTGTACGGCAACTATAGCACAGAGGTGAAAGTTCTTTGGAGCGCATGTCTCTGGGATCTACAACAGTACTTGCAAGGCCAGTTCCGCGACCTGAGCGGCGTATTCTTCGTGCAGCCCTAACGAGCCAGGAAGTCGTTTGCTTTGCACACCTGGTAGGGTCGTTAAAGCATCCATTTCTGCCTTCGATTGCGGTGGCGACTGTTCGCCAATCACGACCATGACGGGTACGGACGTTGTTTGAACCAGTTTCACAAATTCTTCACGTTGCGCTACGGGGTCTAAGCCTCCGGTAACGAAGGCTGCGGGGGCAAAACGAGCGCCGGGCTGCTGGGTAATCTGATATTTCTGGGCGAGCAGTGCAGGCGTCAGCATGGCAGCATCGGTGTAGACATGGCGACGATACATAAAGCTGAGAAAGGATGGCAGCGTATTAAGTTTGTAGAGCGCTTGCCCCAGGATGGGAGTACCGACGAGCTGTCGCAAACTGCCAAACCAGGCTTGCTGTGTGCCCATCATAGTGGGGAAGGGTCCGCGCCACGTAGGGGCAACCAGAATGATGTGAGACCAGGGTGTGGGATGATTGCCTGCTGTTTGCAGTACATAGCCAGCGGCGTGTCCGGCGGCTATGACAGCCAGGGGACGATCGCACACAGTCTGAACAAAATCGTGCAAAAGCTGTTGATAAACCGCTGGTTTATAGGCGATCGCGGGACGTGCCGAATCACCAAAGCCTAGCCAATCAAGAGCGATCACCTGAAAGTGAGGGGCTAATTGCTCTGCGATGCCTTGCATTTCACCACGGGTTGAAACAGTGCTAAAGGCAGGTAGCAGCAATACAGGAGCGCCCTCTCCACGGGTTTCATAAACAATGGGAAATGTCTGTCCTTGATAGCGCCATTGATAGGTATGAACATTGCCACCGATTTGAGGAACGGCTGCACTGCCAGTAGAAACGGCTGCTTGAGCTGTATTGACCATGCCATTATTCCTAGCTAAACGGCATTTGCCTAGAGCGAAAGTTGGGTTTGAATCTAAGCCTGACCCTCTATGCTCATCCTATCGTTGATTGATGGCTGCTTGAAGCGATCGCTGCATCAACACCTGCGTAATCTGATGACGGTAAGCACCACTGGCAATGTGATCGACCAGACACTCCGCTACCGACAAATGGGCGTGCAGTGCCTCAATTAGTTCAACCTTTGAGGGGACTTGAGCGAATTCAAGTAAGCGGGGCGCAGGCACAGACGCACCAATACCAACGCGGACTTGCTGCGTTTGAGGGTTGTAAGCTGTGACAACAATGGCAAGTGCCAGACCAAAGGCGGCAAGACAAAGGCGTTGATAGCTCACCTGCCATTCTAAACTTGCTTGCGGAATCCAAATTTGGCGCAAAACCTCTCCAGGTTGGAGGATGGTTTGCTTTGCTCCGGTTTGAAACTCTAGCGCAGGCACCCAACGAGAAGGGCGGTGAGGAGAGACAAGTTCGTAGCGGGCATCTAGCACCAGCATGGCAGGCGCGAAGGTGCCAGCAGGCAATGCCAAACAGAGATTACCAGCAACGGTCGCCACATTTTGTACTTTGAAGGATGCCAGTTCGTGAACGGCACTTTGCAGCGCCGCGATCGCCGTCCAGCGATCGGGATAGGTTGCCTGTAACAACCGACTCATCACGCAGTTCGCACCAATGCTCAGACCCTCCGGCGTTATTTCTAACTCTGACCAGCCCAACCCTTGCAGATCGACTAGTGCTTTGATTTGAGGCTGCGCTTCACTAAAAATCCAGGTGCCACCTGCCAGCCACGTCCAGTCCGGTTGCCAGTCTTTCACCTCATCTAACTGCGTCGGATGCAGGTAGGTTTCGATCGTGTGTAAATCCATCTGCTAACTACCGCGATAGGTGCTGTAAGACCAGGGCGAAACCAGCAGCGGCACGTGGTAATGAGCGCTGGCATCAGCAATGCCAAATTGCAGTGGCACCTGGTTGAGGAAAGGTGGATCTGGCAACGAGGTAGCCTGTCGAGCGAAATAGTCGCCCACGCTAAAGACTAGCTCGTAAACTCCGGGTATCAGTGCGTCGTCTACTAAGAGTGGCTCGTCAGTGCGCCCATCGGCATTCGTGTGAACCGTTTTCAAAAGCGTTTTTGCACCCGATCGCGCCTCGATCGACCAGAGTGCGATCGCCAGATTAGCTGCCGGACAACCCTGAGCCGTATCTAAAACATGGGTAGTGAGTTTACCGGGCATGAGAGTGAAGGGGAAAGGAACGATCGGATCAGTTGGGTTGAGAAATCAATGGCTCAAAAAATCTTGCCAGCACACTAGAATCTACACGCTCCCGCCTGCCATTTTGTCGCTTTTGCTACCTGATTACAGTTGGGGTGTGATTTCATGGGGAGGTTATAGCATCTTCCTTGTCCGCCCCTTTTCCCCCAACTGTCAGCGTGGCTCTTCAAGCGTTCCGTAGTTCGTTGCTCGATTTCATCGG
>JBBSHC010000681.1:0-2755 GCA_038253425.1 Leptolyngbyales cyanobacterium
CAACCCAGGATGCTAGCGATCGCGCTAGCTATTCCCATGACGAGAAAAGCAGAAAAGCCAGACAGCCATTGATGTTGACTTAGAATCACTAAACCAGAGAAAAGCGTAACAGCATAGATTAGAGCAGCTACGACTGACCACGCAGGCTTTGATTTCAAGTAATAGGCTTGCCGGAACAGCCAAAATAAGAGAATAAAGGGGATTGTTAAAGCAATTGCCCAAAGAGCATTACTGAAAGTTGACCCCTGCCATACTAAAGCTACGAGAGCAATTAGAATTGACATTCCTCCAGTCAGCACGATATGTAGCCAGACAAGATTGCCTAAGTATTGAGGAAATCGGTCTGAAAATCGCGTTGGTCCTAGAACACTCATCGGTTCTAAAATTAATGCATTATGAAACCCAAAAACGAATGTGAAAACAGTAAACGCCAACGCGAAAACTCCATACTCTGCTGGTGAAAGCAATCGAGCTAACAAGATATTAAGGGCAAAGTTTGATCCAGAAAGAATTGCTTGATCAGCAACACTGAAAGTAACTTTTCCTCCCCACTTTTTTCCTGATTTCAGAACATGAGCGATCATCCTAAATACCAATAAACTTTTGCAGAGGTTCTATTCGTTATGACTAGAGGGGGAGGGTTTAATCAAGACGGCATTCTCCAGTGCGATGAAGTCGCTGGATGACCCGGTTCTATTTTGTTGTACAAAGTTTCTTGAACCTAATCAGGATAATTACTGTAGAGACTCGGCTTCTTGTTCTAGTCTTCACACAAGGCGGCGAGTCTGAAATTCTCTGATCACGATTATCCAGATCATGCAGCTACGGGTTCAACATGAGGTCTGTACTTTTCGCCTTGCCAGGACTGTACCAGATCGCTGATGCCCACGAACCAGGCAATGTGGCGCTGCTACTACCACGATCGCTCTACCAACCCATTGGTGACAGGCTCGCCATATTGACACGGCTATCCTCAGCATTTGATCGCGTTTCTTCATCCAGCGCACGGGTGAGGCGATGATACATTTCTTCTGCTTGCTGGGGTGAGTTGCCAATACTGGTTAAGCCGACTTTGCCAAACTCGTAAAGGCAACCCATGAGATGAAAAACGGTGCCTGTTTCGGTGCTGGTATCAAAGTGGAGTTGATGTCGCGCAATGATATCCATTAAATCGTTGGGCAACAGTCCCCGGTAGCGTTCTTTTTGCAGGTTGTCGGTAGCGATGTAGTATTTGGCGCGCCCTTGCTGGCTGTAAAACAAGCCACTAGAGAGGTCATACCGTCCATTGGTCAAAAATTTGAGCGTCATAAAGGGGTGAGTGGTGCCGCCTTTTCGCAGGTTGATCTCGATCGCTTGAATATCCCACTCTGGCTTGTTGTCTGCATTCGGCTGCTGTACTGCGACAAAATCAACCCCAAAGCGCTCCATCGCTCCCTTTTCTGCCAGGTTTTTGCCAATCCGCAGTCCTAATTCTTGCAAACGCAGACGATAGGCTTCATCAGCGGGAAAGCTACACCCCAGGTAAATTTGCCCGTTGGGTCCGCCCAAAATTTGGTCGTGCGTCGAGAGAATTTCGACCTCTCCGGTTGGCGTGATTCTGCCTTGAACACTGGGCGATCGCTTTTCGTCACCTTCAAGAAACGCTTCGACGATCGCGCCCAACTCACAAATCCGTTTGCTAAAGTTCTCCCAGGTTTCTGCTTTTGCCTCAAAGTCGAGCTGTTCAAACTGGTCGTGCAATGCCTTCACTCGCTCGGCATGGGAGGCAGCAGGGGGTTGCACTGCCTGAAGTGGACGCAAATCTAAGAGGGCATTGCCTTCGCCCGAAAAGCCTTCATTTAACTTGACAACCATCCGTTTTAGGGTTGGCTGGCGTTCCCAAAGTTCGGCAGCGGCGATCGCCAATGTTTCGGCAGTCCACAGGCTGCTGCTACCGTCGGGATGAGGGACACCCGCTTCGGCAAAAATTTGACGACTACCGCTTTTGGTGCCCCATTCCAGCAACTCTGGATCGAGCGCATAAAGTGGGATATCCAACTGCACGGACAGATCTCGCTCTGCCTCAGTGGAGTTGTAGCAGATCAGGTAGGCGCGATCGCGCTTAACCGCCTGCCGAATGCGCTCCATTAAACGCGGACGATCCAAAATTTTTTGGCTGAGGGGACTTAAAGAAGAATCGTAGGTTGACAGCAGCAGCAGGCGATCGCGGGCGTGGGAAAAGGGAATTCC
Organism: Leptolyngbyales cyanobacterium; assembly: GCA_038253425.1. GTDB lineage: Bacteria > Cyanobacteriota > Cyanobacteriia > Leptolyngbyales > Leptolyngbyaceae > Stenomitos. Next base: position 2,230 of record JBBSHC010000681.1, read on the forward strand.
CGGCAGCAGTTGCAGGTAATAATCAATGACGCTGGGGTGCAACGGTTGCGACGTGACGTAAACCAACCGCGTACGGGGATTGCGAAGCCGTATCAAGGAGAACAGCAGCCGTTCTTCGTAGTGATGAAACCCCTGGATTTTGAGCAGTTCGCGCTGATCAACGCTCAGCGACGGCACGACAATAATGTCGGCATCACTGCTGTCAAACAACTCGACGGTATGCCAGCGATCGCGCAACTGCGCTTGAAGTGCGTCAAACCGCGCTGCTGTTTCAGCACCGGAAAGATGGTTAGTTTGCATCGCCGCCCACTCAACTCCTGATAGTCCTCATACCAGTCATCTTAAACGAGCGCGCGCAATACCGTCTCCTTGCAGAGGGACTCAGCTTGACTGAATGAGGCAATCCCTTTAAAACCGATAGCTCATCAACTGAATTGCCATGCCTTCTTTGGGCAAATCTGCCGATCGCAGGTTCAGCGTGTCGCCCCCACGACGCACAGGCGTACCGCTCATCAACGCCAGGAAC
>JBBSHC010000682.1:0-2752 GCA_038253425.1 Leptolyngbyales cyanobacterium
AATGTCATAACTACTTGGAGTGAGCTTTCTTGAATGCTCAAGTCTACAGAACCAGAAGCCAGAATTCGACGCGCCCAACTAGGCGGGAACAGCGAAAAACCGTGCTGATGGCTGATTGCAATGCCAGTCGTGTGCAGTTGTTTTTGACACGCTTTTACTTTTGAGCGGTATGCCAGGGAATCATCACGTCTATAGCGAGTCGGCGGGAAACTTCATAAGCGCCATAGCGATTTAAGTGGCTTGGGTCTGAAAAATAATCTGGCTGCTTGATAAACGCCTGACTTAAATCGCGGTAAGTAAAGCCCAACTGCGTTGAAAGGCGTAGCATGTGCTGTTGAAAGTCTTCCTCGTAGCCCTTGCGGGTAGGGTCAAGATAATCGCTTGTAAGGGGTAGATTGACAAAGACAAGCGGGATCTGGTGGGTTTGACTAAATTGAACTAAATTTATCAGGGCTTGAGTTTGTTTGCCTTCCAGTCCAAAGGAGTCATAATCGGAGTCAAAATCACCGTTAACCCTGGCGTATTTTTGATAGTAGGTTGCTGGGTTGAAACGGTTAGACAGCGGAAGAAACCCGTCAATATCAATCATGTTTTGCCCTTCAGCAAGAACGGCAGTTGAGGTGTTGGCGGCTGACGCGGCTGGGCTAGTGGTCTCACTGAAACTGTTAGGCGCAAGGTCGTGAAGTGGACTCCACTGTGGTACAGCTCCAGCCCATGCCAGTACGGCAACACCCTTTGACATAGTGTTGGCGAGACCATCACGTAAAAGAGCCTTCAGATGGTCGCGTTGGGAGTAGGTAGCAGAAATTGAACCTAAGCGTTGATTGAGTGCTTGATTCACCGATTGATAGGCGCTCATCAGTGTAGGTGGGTCCTCAGTCACGGCGGCGTGCTGATCCGGTTCAGGTTTCTTGGCGGGTATTTGAGCTACTGTACTACCTGGAAAGGGCGATCGCCCGGTTGCCAAAACCTTGTAGCCTTCCGAGGCGAGGATGCCGTTATAAGTAATGTCAACGCGACCACTGTTGAACGCGCGCGCACCGTCTGCCCAAAGAATCAGCTTCGGCAATTTGTCTTGCGGCAAAAGCTGAGTCAAAATGATGTCAACAACTTGAGCTGTCGCACCGTTCACGCCAAAGTTAAAGATGGTTGCACCAGTATAACCCTGACTAGCTAAGGCTTTTTGCAGCGCGATCGGATCAACACCCCGCAACGCTCTTGAACTACCAATGATGAGGATATCGGGTGAACCGTGTTCTACCAGATAACTTTGATAGAGCGCAAGCTTTTCGTCGAGCTGCCGACTGTTGAATGTCGGGTAACTTTTTGCATCTCTAGTCACGCCGCCAACCTTCGATCGCAGTGGTGAAACGGGAAGAGAAACTGGCGTAAGCGGAACGGTGGCATCGGATGTACTGATCTCTGAAGTTAAGTCATTCTCAGCGGATGAGGCTGAAGTGGTTTCAGTACCGGGTTGGGTGAATCCAGAGGCATTAAAAGCAGTTTTATCACCCGCCTTTGATTTTTTTAGCGACAGATTGGGCAGTTGCGGTTCAGCCCACTGTTGTTTGGGTCTTGCCTTGCCTGATGATACAGCCACAGGTGATGCCGCAGAAGGTGAGGCTGGCTGAATCGTAATTGCTGGTAAGGAGGGTGGTTGTAGTAACTGGTTGAGTATCCAATCCGCTTGCACGACACAAAGCAAGCCTACAGTGCCCCAAACTAAGGCGACAGTTTTACTTTGTTGAGGTGAGGCATCAAGCAGCTTGGAAAGTGGGTCTGCGGTACTGGAGGGAAGCGCTGCTGAGTCTGATGGAATGAATAGCTGTGACCAGATCAGCGATCGCTGCATCCGTTGCATCGCGCTTTCAAACAGATGGCTCAAGAACGAGGGTGCCCGGTCGGGGGGAAACTCTGTGCGAAGAACTAAGGCACCAGGAGGCGAGAGCAAATCACCAACATAGGCATCAGAAACGGCAAATTCGGGCGTTGCCTCTGGCACGAGTCGATCGCGCGGCGCAAAATCTACCCCATAGCTCCAAAGCGGTTGTTTTTGCCCTGAGCGACGACCATAGATCCGCACACCAGTCAGCGCAGGAATTTGCAGAGGCTTCACAAACCGAGCGATCGCAGGACCAATCTGGCTTTGCAGGGGACAGATCGGAGCCTCGTTCATAATGTGCAGTAAATCAGCCCGCTGTCTAACCTGCACACGGATACCGCCAGTGGCTAATTTTCGATCCAGGTTGGGGTTGAGCAGACGAGTGAGCAGAAAGGTGATCGCATCTAAATGACCCTGTTGTGCCAGATCAAGCGTTGACTGAAGCCGACGATCGGTTGGTAAATCGAGCCAGTGAACCCAAACGGGGGCAGGCGTTGTAACCGTACTGAACAAAGGGGCGCTAGTATCCCGATGGGCAAAGCCGTAGATGGTAGCAGCGCGAATGCCTTGCGGCGAAAGCGCTTCCAGAAAGGGAACCACTGCCGCGATCGTTGTGAGCTTGTCGGGAGTTGCAGCGTAAGTGCTTCGACAGGTTAGATGCAATGTCGCATCCTTCAACAGCGCCGAAATCTGAATCTGTTGCGACTGTAAGGTGCGATTGAGCAGGCGTGTCACTGCCTGAACGTCTCCCCAACGTGCCCATTCCTTCAACATGTCATCGGGTGGCGTCAGATCAACCCGCAGCATCCAGTCGGGTTTAGCCTCACCTGTTACTTGTCCGAAGACGATCGCATCCTGAAACCCTTTGAG
>JBBSHC010000683.1:0-2751 GCA_038253425.1 Leptolyngbyales cyanobacterium
ACATTCAAATATACTTCTGGTGGTTTCATGAGCCAATTCGTCTGAATCTTCAATAGTCCCAGCCGTTGAAAGGTCAGAGTACGATTGAGCAGCGCTTGCTTCAGGCTTGTTTCGAGTTGTGCCTGCCGCACGAGGCGAAAAAAACCGATGCCCAGTGGGGCAACCAGAACAGCGGTTAATGCCAATGTCCAGAGTAACGCCCTGCGAGCACGTTGCAGAGAGGCATAACCTGCTGCCCAGAAGGTCAGCATACAGGCAAGTGTGATGCCTAGTAGATTCGTCAGATAGAGCAGTGTTGCGCCCCAGCTCAACGACCAGTCCGCTTGCGATAGTCCTAAGCCAATGACACAGATAGGCGGCATCAGCGCAACGGCGATCGCGGTGCCTGCCAGACTTCCTGCCAGTTTAGGCTGCACTTTGGCATAGCCGCTAATGCTGCCTGCCACGATCGCAATGCCCAAATCTAGCAGAGTCGGTTCTGAGCGAGCCAGCACTTCGCTGCCATAGCTGGGTAGCCCGACCAGTTTCCCTAAACTAAAGGAAATTGCGATCGCCAATGACGTACCAATGCTGATGGCAACAATGCCCTTCCGAAAGAGGGGCAGATCTCCCTGCAACGCACCAAAGGCAACGCTCCGAATCGGCAGCATCAGCGGAGCGATGATCATTGCGCCAATAATGACAGCCGCACTGTTTGACAGCAAACCAAAGGTGGCGATCGCGCAAGAACCAACCACTAACACTAGATAGGATGAATCCGGTGTGGCTTCTGTTAACAAGTCTGTCTGAAGCTGCTGTAATTGCTCCAGCGCAATACCTTTGCGCCGAAAGGATTGGAAGCGTTTACGCAGGTTACTCAGCATACTTTTCTCCTTCTTAGCTCCAAGCCCTCTTGATCCCCCCTATCGTACCCGCGATTCTAACGGTCATCGAGCACCAGGAGCCATGTCGCCCTAGACTAAAGGTGAACGCAACGTTTCTCTGAAGCTTATGGCAGTTGAATCCTCTCTAGGTGAAGTCGCGATTGAAGCCAATCTCAAGCAGTTTTTACTGGTGCTTTCGGTTTCGCTCAGCGTGGCGACCCTGCCCCAAATTTTTAGCTGGTTTCGCCACATTCCCTACACGTTGCTGTTGGTCATCGTCGGGCTGGGGCTGGCGTTGCTCGATGTCCGTCTGGTCAGCCTCTCGCCAGGGTTGATTTTATCGATTTTCCTACCACCGCTGCTGTTTGAAGCTGCCTGGAATTTGCAGTGGTCAAAATTAAAACGCGACCTCATTCCCATTTGCCTCTTTGCGATCGTGGGTGTGCTGATCTCCATCGCGGGAATTGCCTTTGGGCTACACCAACTGGCAGGGTTATCTTTGACGACAGCGCTTTTGGTGGGGGCAAGCTTGTCCGCCACCGATCCCGTTTCAGTGACAGCGCTCTTTCGGTCATTGGGAGTCGAAAAACGCCTGTCCGTTTTGATGGAAGGAGAAAGCTTATTTAACGACGGGGTTGCGGTCGTTGCCTTCAGCTTTTTGGTCGCGTTTGCGCTCGGAACGGGTGAACTGGCTGTCCAACCCATTGTGCTTCAGTTCTTGCAAGTGGTTGGCATTGGTATTGGCATCGGTAGCTTAATGGGGTTTGGCATCTCTTACCTGACTCAGCGGTTTGATTTACCCCTGGTGGAACAGTCGTTAACGCTTGTTTCGGCATATGGGACGTACCTGATTACGGAAGATTTGGGTGGATCGGGCGTCATTGGAGTCGTCACTACAAGTTTAATTCTAGGCAACTTTGGCTCTCGCATTGGCATGAGTTCCCGAACGCGGGTGATCGTTAGCGAATTTTGGGAGTTCCTATCTTTTTTTGTGAATTCGATCGTGTTCTTGCTGATTGGCGACCAGATTCGGTTTGCCTTTTTGGGTGAGAATCTAGGCACGATCGCGCTCACTGTTGGTGCCATGATTCTGACACGAGCGATCGCTATCTATGGCTTGAGTTTTGTCAGCAATCGCGTTGCTCGATCAGATATTGCCATCCCTGATCAAACCATTTTGTGGTGGGGCGGCTTGCGCGGGTCGGTGTCGATCGCGCTGGCGTTGAGTATTCCAACAATGCTGCCAGAACGAGAAAAAGTGATTGCGACCGTGTTTGGCGTGGTTTTGTTCACCCTCCTGGTACAAGGTTTAACCATTCAACCGTTGTTAAAGCAGTTGAACCTGTTAGGCAACCAACCCATTCGTCAGCGCTATGCCGAGGCGATCGCGCGTCAGACGGCTTGCCAACGAGTCATGCACTATCTGGAAACAATTGAACAGCGTCCGGGCATTGATCCAGAGTTTTTTCGGTTTCAAACTGCTTTTGTGCAGGGCGAATTGACCTGTTTGCAAACTGAAATTGAGCAACTTTTGGTGGAATATCCCGACTTGCGAACTGTTGTCGTGAATCAAGTACGATCGGAACTGCAAGCGATCGAGGCAGAAACTTACGCTGAATTCGTTCGAGCAGGACAGCTTAACCGGGAGCTTTCACCCTTTCTGCAACAAACGGCAGACAGTAAAGATTGACAGGCGCTTCGAGAAGAATGGCAATACGTTAGATACGATCGATTACGTAGTATTTCGACATCCGTAGATCAAACAAGCAGTTCTTCCTCAAGCCAGCTTCTCTGCATCCGTAGCGGTCGCTTTATTTTTATATCCCAGGCTAAATATATGAAAATCTTTATGATTTTTGCACAGCAGATCGCGATCGCGGCGGGTGTG
>JBBSHC010000684.1:0-2750 GCA_038253425.1 Leptolyngbyales cyanobacterium
GCGGCGCCCCCCCCCCGAGGGGGCGCGGGATGACCAGTCGATTTGGGAAACAGCTTCAGAGAGAAACTCTAGTTTTTCGGGGGCGAAGGTTTGGAGGTAGAGGCGGAGGATGTGAAGTTCGTCGGCGATGAAGCTGGGTTCAACCGTTAAGAAAGCGGGTTTCTGTGCTGAATGTGCTGTGGTCTCCGCTTCGGAACTTGAAGAAACCCGCTTTCTGGGAGCAGGAACTTCGTAGTGGCAGACCGATCGCACGAGTGCACCATCATCGTGTCCGGAGCTGAGGAGGCGAAGGGCGATCGCGAAGGTGTCTCCGGGTGCCACGGCTTCACTGAGCAAGATGCGGGTCACGCAGTCAAAAATATCGCCTTCCTGCACGAGTGCACCGTTGACAAAGAGTTGGGCGTTGTTTGCCCACCAGGTCACGCCAAAGCGTAAGGTCAGTCCTTCTAGCGGATAGCCCTGTAAGTCGTGAGGGACGGTGATGAGTTGACCGAGCCAGCGGACGTATTTGCCTTTTGTCCAGGCGATGTGCTCTTTCTCATTGAGGGGCGCGATCAACCAGTTCTGCCAGGTTTTGGGCTGGGTTGCCTGAGCGATCGACAGATCCTCATCGCGGTAGTGCCAACCCGCTTGAATGCTGTGTTGAGTAAGGCTGCGGAGACGCGTGATTGCTTCTGAAAGCGTATCTACTGGGACTGAAACGGGATGGCTCACCACGGTCATCGATTCCACTGACTGCACATCCATAATAGAGGTACACAGTTCAGCGATGCAGGCATAACCACACGCCCTTACGCCCTGTTATTTAAGGTGCAGCGGTGGCTGACTGTAAACTAATGCCGTCCTACCGTCGCCGCTGAGATATTGGATGGAAAATCGAATGCTTGCCTCATCTGTGAATTATGATGCTGAAACAATTTGCAAAGACTCCTAGTCCAGTAATCTCAGCAGCGGCATGAGATTCCCTTTATGGACAAAGTTTGATTCTATTAATTGAGTGAGACTTGTGGTGTAAGTGAGTGAACAACATTCCCCCGTTTGATGTGTCTGAGCAGTACAAAATGATCGGTGAGGAGATCAATGCCGCTGCTCTGGCGGTGCTTGCCTCCGGTCGCTACATTGGTGGCGCTGCGATCGAAAGTTTTGAACAACAATTTGCCGCCTACATTGGCACGACTGGCTGCGTTGCCTGTAATTCTGGTACGGATGCTCTTTACTTAGCATTGCGATCGCTCAACATCGGTCCTGGAGACGAAGTAATCACAACGCCCTTCACGTTCATCGCTACGGCAGAAGTGATCAGTGCGGTGGGTGCAACGCCTGTTTTTGTTGACGTTGAGGCAAGCACGTTTAATTTAGATCTGGCTCAAGTGGAAGCGGCAATCACGGCACGAACACGAGCCATCCTGCCCGTACACTTGTTTGGGCAACCTGTGGACATGACGCGCTTGATGGCGATCGCGCACGCGCACAAACTAACCATTATTGAAGATTGTGCCCAGGCAACCGGAGCTGAATGGGCAGGGCAAAAGGTAGGCAGCATCGGGCATATTGGCTGTTTTAGCTTCTATCCCACCAAGAATCTAGGTGCCTGTGGTGATGGGGGTGCCGTTACAACCAATGATCCAACGATCGCCGCAACAATCCGTATGCTACGCGATCACGGCAGACGTGCTGGTGGCTATTACCACGAAGCGATCGGCGTTAACTCACGGCTCGATGCCCTGCAAGCAGCCATCCTGCAAGTCAAGCTACGCCATCTAGATACATGGAATCAACAACGTCAGCTTGTTGCCGATCGCTACCAGCAACTGCTTCAACACGTTCCAGGTATTCAACTACCGCAAACCTTGCCGCATGGCAAGAGCGTTTGGAACCAGTACACCCTTCGCATTCTCGCTACAACCATTGGTTCAGAGGCAGATCGCTCCAGCAGCAATCAAGGTGAGCGGCGAGAGCAGGTGCGTCAACAGCTACAGGCAGGTGGTGTTAGCTCAATGGTGTACTATCCGCTACCGCTGCATCTGCAACCCGTGTATCAAGGGTTAGGCTACCAGCCAGGTCAGCTACCGCTTTCAGAGCAGATGGCGGGTGAGGTGCTTTCGTTACCAATGTTTCCTGAACTCTCACCAGAGCAACAAGAGCGGGTGGTGTATTGCTTGAAAGACTGTCTCGCTTAAAAGGGTCGGTCTTCAGCGATCGTAATCGCAGCAAGGCGGGCACTCTAGAAACAGAACAAAGCGACGAGAGCGAAAGCAGCAGCGTCCAAAGTAAAGATAGCGCTTTGGGTTAAGTCCTTTTGTTACGCTTTTGCTTCTCATTCATAAGAAGTATGACATTTAAGCTAGCGTGTTTGGACCCTGGTAGCAGCCTATTTATTCTGTAATGCCTGTTCCGTAGGGATCGTTGACTGACCGCGATCGCAAAGGGTGAATGCAACTGTTAACGCCAGGTAATGGGATGGCTGAAATGTTTGTAGTTTTCTATACTATAGTTAAGCTGATGATGAGAATGTAACGACCTGCACGGCACAAAGCATTTTCTTCATTCAGTGGTTTTATCGAGGGCTATGCTGAAACAAGTGCAGTGCTGCCCTCAAGTCTAAGATTGCGTTCAAGAGGTAAAGGCAAGCGTGGGTCAGCATCCCCTCAATCAACTAAGGCGCTACGATGCGATCGCGATCGCTCAGCACTATCGCTATCGTCCCTGGAAAGCGATTTGGCGTACGTTACAGGTTTCTCTCTTATTCC
>JBBSHC010000685.1:0-2750 GCA_038253425.1 Leptolyngbyales cyanobacterium
AGCACCACTAAATTCGGATGCTCCACTACCAAATCAATTACACTCTGCTGCTCGTCCAGTGGCAAGAAATCCATAAAGGCTTCATCCACCACCACCAACTCATGGTCGTTCAAGCAAGCAGCAACAAACGCTTTTGAGAAAAGGACGCCAGTGGGATTATGTGGATTATTCAGCAACAGACCACGCCCCGCAACAGGCGTTTGTCGGTCGGCAGGCGCATGAGGTAGCACGTTTCCGATTACCCATTGTCCCTCACTTACGTCTAACGGGCACGTTACCCACTTCGCGCTAAAGGCATCAAGCGCCCGTTGGTAGTCACTAAAAGCGGGTGTAAGCAGGGCTGTCAAAGTCAGTGCAGCTAGATCCCGGCACGCCCACGTTAATAGTTCAGCAGCACCGTTTCCAGGCAAAACATACTCTGGTGAAATGTGGTGGAATTCACCGATCGCCGAGCGCAAGAATCGATACTGGGGATCGGGATACGCCTTCAGGTCAGCCATGTGTGCCTGCATTGCAGCGATCGCAGACAGGGGGGGACCGAGCGGATTAATACTGGCAGAAAAGTCAAGAATATCAGAGGGGGAACAGTCCGCCAGCGCTGCTGCCCAAACCAGATTCCCCCCGTGCAACAGATAATTGCTTTTTAGATCGTCATTAGTTCTTTTCAGGGGCGACTTTCTCCCTAAATAGTTTTCCCGCTGAAAAGGCTGGCACCTTTGTGGCTGGAATGTCCATCTTGTCGCCAGTTTTAGGATTTCGACCTTCCCGCGCTTTACGCTCCCGCGGCTCAAAAGAACCAAAGCCCACTAATGTCACTTTATCGCCTTCACTCACTGCTTCAACAATTGCTTCCAAAGCAGCCGTCAGTACTGCGTCTGCCTGCTTCTTAGTCACGCTGGCTTTGTCTGCCACAGCATCCACTAATTCTCCCTTATTCATTGGTTCTCCTGTGTTTCTGATGGGATAACTCACTATTCATAGGGCTTTTGGGCGAAACCCAGCGATCGAAGCTTGAGGTGAGATCCTCAGCAAAATGGCTGAAACACCCACAGACTCTTACTTTCAATGCCCTATTTTAGAGCGTTCCCTTCCATCTAGATCCACGAAACCTTTAAGATATATGGCTTTTGAGACTTTTCTGCTGATTTCACAACCCAATTGCCATAAGCAACGTGTATGAATTAATTGACCGCACCTGTGTAATCAGACTCCTTCAAACAAATGCCTGCAAGCGCTGAATCAGTTGCTCGACTGGCAGCACGCCTTCAATCCGTTCTACGGGTTGTCCTTCCTTAAAGAGCACCAGCGTTGGCAGCGCGTGAATCTGGTGGTCAGAAGCTAATTGTGGATACTTTTCCGTATCAATCTTGATCACCTTCACGCGATCCTTCATCCGGGCGTGTACTTGCTCCAAAATTCCCGCCATCATTTGGCAAGGACCGCACCATGTCGCATAAAAATCAACTAAAACGGGCAAATCTGAGCCAGAGAGCAATGCTTGAAAGCTACCAAACTGCTGCTTCACTGCCATGTTTACAATTCTCCAATTGCCATAGCTCTATTTTAATCGCTGCATCTGGCGATTATACGCGTCAATTTACCTACCCGTCCACCTGACAGGCAGGAATGAGCTTGGACAATCGCTCAACCATTGGCTGCAATGACTGATAACGCTGCGTTTAAAGTATGGCGTCGCTCCTACTTAAGGAGCAGCAATGCCGGGAGCATATGCTTCAATCACCCGCCCTGTCTGTGAACACATAATCATTAAATAGTCACAAGCCGAGCATTGAGTCCGAGTTAAATGGTCAGGTTCAAGGTAGTAGCGCTCGGCAAGACTCCCACAGTTGGGACAGCGAATCTCTAAAACCGTTGGCAAATCCACTAATGTTTGGTTAATCACAGTTTGAATCATGAAAATTAATGGGCGATCGCCACCCTTAACAGTTTTGAACTACGGGTAACAAAATGTATCGAAAATGACCGGATTTCAAAGAAGAAAGATTGTTAGGTGAAAAGGCGTATCTTTTTTCTATTATGCCGATCCGACGCGATGTTGGCAATCAAACTCTAGTTAGAGATCGCTTGCTTTTCCACCGTTTCTTGCCGGGGATCAGAGAATTACGAAGCATTTTCATTGCAGCGATCGTTCCCCTAAAAGTAAACGTAAGGATAATGTGCTGCAAACCAGTATCGAAAAATACAATCAGCCTACGACTTGAGCAAAAAATCGTTACTGCTAAAAAACCTACTTTCAAAAGAATTAAGCGCTTGGACATTCAATGAGGGTGATTGCAATGGCTCAACGTAAAGGTCAGTGCTTGAAAACAACTATCCGTTCACTAGAGCAGTGCAACTGGCTGCTAACGCAGCTACTAATGCCTGACTTTTGAGCACATCGACTTAAAACTTTTCCAGCAACCATTCAGAGGCTCGTTCACCCAGTTCTAAAGGGATGCTGACCGCTTTGCCAAGACGAGGGCGATCGCGGGTTTGCTGAATGGACGTTTGCACTTGCTCGATGCTCTCCCACGCCTGGAGGTGATTCACTACTTCATCCAGGTGAGCTATATATTCAACGTCGGTCAACGGGAAGGATACCTGTTCCAAATACTTCCACATGACCAGGAAAAAGATTTTGCCCTGGGTTCGTCTCAGTTGAACGTCGTATGAGCGTCCCCACTTGTCTAACAAGAGCTGACGTAAGTCATTCCCAGTCATAATGCAATATGGCATCCCACAGCGTTGTG
>JBBSHC010000686.1:0-2749 GCA_038253425.1 Leptolyngbyales cyanobacterium
AAGGATAAACCGTTACAGTATCGATCATTCTACGGCGCAGCGTTCTCTAGCTCAGCTCGTTTTTTTTATCCATCCACTGTTTAGTTATTTATGTAAGTATTGTCGCCATTGTGCCGTAAATTTGCGAATGGTGTAGCGGCAAAAGTTGTGGATCGCTTGGACTCATTGGTAGCATCCACTGTCTGCAAGCTTCGCCTAGAGACATTCTTAGAGCTAACTAATCAGACTCCAGGTGTTTGCCCGGATGCGTAGAGCGAAAACGGAGGAGCAGTCCCAGCGTAATTTGCTTCATGCTCCAGTAGAGCGCACTCAGAATCATAAACGTAACGAAAATGACGAGCAGAGGACGCTTTGCAGTTAAGTCATCGATCGTACTCAACAGTACATTGCCAGGATCAGTAACTAGATCCCAACTGTTGAGGCGGCGAAAGCGACCCAGAAAAATACCAAGCGCACAGAGCGCGTGAACCGCCATCTCCGATCGCAGCACCCACTGCCCCTGACCCTGCCGCTTTAAATAATGTCCCTGGTTGATGAGGGATATCACGTATGCCTCAAAGCCGCTCACGATCGCCGCCACATGTAATGGAATGAAAACTAGCGCAATGATCCAGGTTGCATAGCCCGCCCGCGTGCCGCGAATGAGATGAATAATGTCGGTTAACAAATACGGCGCATTAGGCAAAAAGGCAATGAACGCAACCCATACAAGCCACCACAAAAAGGAGCGATCGTTCGTTTTGCGCCGAAAGAGCCAGAAGCTTAGCACTGGCGGAATAAAGGCTAAGAACAGATTCCACAGAATCCAACCGCTGTAAATACCCGAAAAGGCTGCGAATGCCTCTAGAAGTCTTGCTTTCATGTCGATCGCTGCGCTTGATAGACGGACCTCTTTCCAGGTTAACCGCAAGTAAAGGGCACTTCTATAGCTGCCGCCACAGAGCTTAGGACATGGGGATCAAAGGGTGGGGGGGGGCAATGCCCCTAGCCAGGGGTTTCACCGTTCGACTGAGCGCTCACGCCGAAGCCCCTGCACCCAGTCCTAACCAGAATGGCAATGGCTATAAAGCAGCAAAGCAAGCGAGCGTACGGAAGGCGATCACAGACGATCGACAGCATCACCACGTTTAGCGCTTGCCTTTAAAGAACAACGGCACCTTTTTGACTTAGCGGTCAGCCATCAGCGGTCAGCTACTTGCCAGGTTGAGACCCTTGAATTTGAGTTGAGGAAGCTGTTGTTTGGTAATCACTTTTCCTTACGTCCTGCTTCCCCAGTGCCCTAACGCCCGTGTCATCCTCGCTTCTAACCCCTGATGCCTGCTGACCGCTGCAAGCCATGCCACTACTGTTTACAGAACCTCTTATGGGCAAAGACCCAAGTTGCTGTTGCCACTCTTGAACCCATTCGACACCCATCCTGCACTCGGTTTGGCGATCTTGATCCAGTTGCGACCATCGGGACCTAGTTTAGCGGTTGCGGGTGTGCTGGTGACATCAACTCGTTCCAGGTAGCCGACGCCACCCACTACGCCAGAGGTCGGCGACGCATCTTGGCGGATGGTCAAACCTAACGGTTGAATGACACGACGGCACGTGTTGCCTGTGGGTGTGGGCGTTGGGGTCGGTGTGGGTGTGGGTGTGCCACTACAGGACTTGAGACCAACCGTTTGCACATACCCACTCACAGGGTTGCTGATACCAATAAACCCGCCGCTGCCATTGTCAGCCAGCGTCACCTGCGTATTAACTTTGAGCGTGCTTACCACCGCACTTGTCGTTGAGGCTTGCTTGTAAACTGCAACGGCTTTATTAACGGTACGGCACTGACCCACCAGTCCGCCCTGAGCCAGTTTAACCGTTTGATTGGTTGCGGGGATGGCAAGAGCAGCCATGCCAATACCAGTCGTAGCGATCGCCATTACAGCCAGAACGTTGGCAGACGTTGGCAACCATGTGCTTTTTCTCATTACAACACTCCTCCTTGAGTTCAAATCACTGGACTAAACATTCGTGGCAAAATTCCTGCACTGAATCTTACACGTAAATAACAGATTCAGCATCAAAAAATATGCGAGGGTAGCAATCGCGTGATGACAAGTAGTGAACTCACACTAGACTTACCTGCTGCGAGTGCGTACTCACTCTAAAGTGGGCAACAAGCGCTTACTATCTGATTAAAACTAAACAGTCTGTCCTGATCTGCTTCGTTTGTCCTGATCTGCTTAAATCTAAGCGGATGCGATCGAGACAGCGCTATCAACCCCTGGTCTATGTTGAAGGTTCGCTTTTTTCGCTTTTTTCAACATCTCACTCTGGCAACTTTGAAAGAAATTGTGGCACGAACGGGACAGCAACGGTTGGCCGGTCTTGCTTCTGAGATGGCATATAACGCTATGTTGGCGTTGTTTCCTGGCATCCTGGCGCTATTAACAGCGATCGGTCTTTTTGGCGTTTCCGAGAACACCTTTCAGGAGCTTGCCAGTCAAATCAGCCAGATTGCGCCGCAAGACGCGCTGACGTTGATCCAAAACTTTATTGGCAGCATCGATCACACGAAGAACCAGAGTCTATTTTCGGTGAGCTTCCTTGTCTCAATTTGGGCAGCTTCTAGCGGTGTGAGTGCCGCCATGTCAGCGCTTGACCAAATCTATCAGGTGCCGTCGCATCGTCTGAGACCATTCTGGAAGGCAAAGTTGATTTCGCTGGCGTTGACGCTTGGTACGATTCAACTCATGGTTTTTGCGGCACT
>JBBSHC010000687.1:0-2747 GCA_038253425.1 Leptolyngbyales cyanobacterium
AGCAGTGGTGATGGTCGGGGGCAATCTACACCGATCGCGCTGGTATTGCAGAAACAGGTTTCTGTCGCTCCGTTGCCGTCTGAACCAGCGATCGCTCACGACGATGTGCCAGAGTCTGCCTGTCTGGATCTGCCAATGGTGCTGCATCCGGCGCATTTAGACCCACCGCGATCGGGTGTGCCGTCCTGTATTCAGGTTCTTTCGCTGGCTGAGGTTCAGGCAAAAGGGGAGACAGGACGCTCTGCTGAGACATTACAGCAGTTAAGAGCCGCTCTGTCACCGACCCAACTCGCCACCATTGTTTATATTCCTGACTCAACGGGACAGCTTGAAGGGGTGATGCTGACCCATGAAAACCTTTCGGCAAATGCGCTGGCTGCCTTTTCGGGCATTCCCGGTTTGCGTCGTGGTGCCCAGGAAGTAGTGCTATCATTTTTGCCGCTCAATCACGTTCTTGCCCGTTGCCTGCTGTATGGGCATATCAACTATGGGCACAGCATTTATTTTTCTAACCCGAACCGAGTGATGAAACACTTGCAGACGGTGAAGCCAACCATTTTGGTGACGGTGCCGCTCTTGCTAGAAAAGGTGTACAGCAAGATTTTGGAAAAAGGGCATAAACCATCCCCTAGTCTTTCCAGTGTTCCTCCTTTTACGTCGGGTCTTTTGTTTCCACGATCGCTGCTACAACTACCCCCGATCGCTGTGACACACTTTATTTTTCAGTGGGCGCTCAAGCTGGCGAAACAGTATGAACTGGGGCGAGAACCAAAGGGTTTGTATGCGTTGAAACTTAGGCTGGCAGATTGGCTGGTGCTGTCGAAGTGGCGGGCTGTGTTTGGCGGGCGTCTCAGGTACTTGATTTGTGGGGGAGCGGCGTTGCAGGCGGAAGTTGCCAATGTGTTTGCAGCAGCGGGAGTCACCATTTTGCAGGGCTATGGCTTAACCCAAGCCAGTGCAGTGGTGGCGTGCAATCGGGGTCGCTTTAATCGAGCGGGAACGGTGGGTGTGCCGTTGGCAGGCGTTGAGATTGCGATCGCCGACGATGACGAAATCCTGATCCGGGGTCCCTACATTACACCGGGGTATTACAAAAATCCGGCAGCGACCCAGGCAGCGATCGATGCAGATGGCTGGTTTCACACCGGAGATTTGGGTGCCTTTACGGAAGATGGCTTTCTCAAAGTCACGGGCATCAAAAAAGCCTTGTTCAAGCTTTGCACCGGAAAGTACATCGTGCCGCAACCGCTGGAAGCGCAGTTAACTCAGTCGTCTTTTGTGGCACAGGCGATCGCTGTTGGATCGGAACGGAAGTTCTGCGCGTTGCTGATCGTTCCCGACCTCATGGCGCTGCATACCTATGCGCTGGCGATCGGGCTAGATTTGCCGACTGAGGCGTTGCTCAACCATCCCTGCATTCTTGCACTTTATCAGTCCCTGGTCACGGCTGCTAATTGTCGCTTGCCTTATTGGGCAGCCGTCAAACGTTTCCACCTCCTTGATACGCCCTTCACCGTTGCAAACGGACTGCTGACTGAAGCGGGTGCTGTGAATCGTGCCAGCGTCATCAAAGCGTTTGCGAACGAAATCGATGCCCTATATCGAGAGGACGGTGTGCGGCGTAAGGATGCTGGGGGCGCGATCGCTGCTCAGACTTCTCCAAGTTCGATCGTGTGCCCTGATTTTCCTGCATCGTCCTGCCCCGCGTTTGCCCAATCCCTCAATCCACGCTTAACCAATTAACTCAAGGGAGCGTTGTCGCATGTTTAAACCGTTCCGCACTGTCGCTGTCATGGGTGCCGGGGTCATGGGTGCCCAGATTGCCGCCCATCTCGCCAACATCGGGCTGACTGTCCATTTGCTGGATCTACCAGCTAAAACAGGCAATAAAAATGCGCTGGTCGAAGCCTCGTTCAAAAAGGCGCTTAAATTATCGCCGCCGATCTTTTTCACTGAAAAAACAGCCCATCGCGTCATACTGGGCAACTTTGATGATCATTTTCACCGCGTGGCAGAGGTGGATTGGGTCATTGAAGCGATCGTCGAAAATCTGGAGATCAAGCAGCAGTTGATGGCACGTCTGGAAGCGGTCATCCGTGAGGATGCGATCGTGTCTACCAACACCAGCGGCTTACCCATTCATGCGATCGCGGCTGGGCGATCGGACTCCTTCCGGCAGCGGTTTTTAGGCACTCACTTCTTCAATCCTCCCCGCTATCTCAAACTGCTGGAACTGATTCCCACCCCTGACACTGATCCACAGGTGGTAGAACGCATGCGCTGGTTCGGCGCGGTGCATCTCGGCAAAGGGGTGGTGATGGCGAAAGACACACCCAACTTCATTGCTAATCGGATTGGCATGTACGCCACGATGCTGGGGCTTCAGGCATGGGTAGACCAGGGCTACACGATCGAAGAAATTGATACCCTCACCGGATCTCTGGTCGGGCGACCGAAATCTGCGACCTTTCGCACTGCCGATCTGGTTGGGCTGGATACGCTGATGTATGTGGCAAAAAATCTCTATCCCGCCATTCCCGACGATGAAAGTCGAGCGGTGTTTCAAGTGCCAGAGGTGCTCCACAAACTGGTGATGGCAGGCGCGATCGGTGCTAAAGCAGGGCAGGGCTTTTATAAGAAACAGAAGGGTGAGATTCTTTCGGTCAATCCCGCTTCGTTGAGCTATGAACCCGCGCAGCCAATGGCGTTGGGCGATGTGGCTGCACTGAGCAAACTCCCCTTAAGTG
>JBBSHC010000688.1:0-2739 GCA_038253425.1 Leptolyngbyales cyanobacterium
CAGTGGTAAGTTACCAGATTGAACAACTGCCTGCAAAAGCGAAAGGTCTACTGCTATGGATTATTGAGGGTTCCATTCTGTCGAATCAGGAGCTTGAATACCTGGTTTCGCTACCCAGCGTGGAACCACGTTTGAAGGTGGTTGTTGAACTGGGGGGCGATCGCTCGTTTCGCTGGCTTCCTCTGTCACAGGCGCTTATCTCAGCGTAGAGCAGCGACTGCTTCAGAAAAGATTTCTGCGGATGTCTCGTAATTTTGGTTAGGGGGCATTAGCATAGAGGGGTGATTGATCTGTACTACCCTTTGCGATCCCTGAGGGAAGGTCACTGGTTCAAACTGATTTGCGGAGCCAGTTTTCAGCACCTTCCTGCCGTTCGGAACCTGGTATTAGCGTATACTCTGGCTGGAGCCGACTGCATTGATGTTGCCGCTGATCCGGCTGTAATTTCGACTGCTAAAGCAGCACTTAACGTTGCGGTTGATATTGCCCTCAAGACTGATCGAGGTTCGCTTGGCAGGGGCTTACCCTGGTTAATGGTCAGTCTTAACGACGGTGAAGACCCGCATTTTCGCAAGGCTAAGTTTGATGCAACGGCATGTCCATCAGACTGTGTTCGCCCTTGTGAAACAATCTGTCCAGCGCAGGCGATCGTGTTTCACTCGCCCCTCAAGCATTCCACTGTCAGCGAGACTCTACTAGAATGCAACGTTTCTGAGCATAGTATTGCAGCAGCGTCGCTAACCTCTGGCGTGATCAGCGATCGCTGTTATGGTTGTGGTCGCTGTTTGCCTATCTGTCCGATTCAGCAGATTACAACGCGTTCTTATGTCTCGACGCCAGCCGCGATCGCGCCGTTAATTCTGCAAACAGGAGTAGACGCTATTGAAATTCACACGCAGGTTGGGCGAGTAAAAGATTTTAGTCGGCTTTGGGACGCGATCGAACCGTGGGTTAGCAATTTAAAGTTAGTTGCCATTAGCTGCCCCGATGGTGAAGGGCTAATTGATTACCTTTGGTCGCTGTACGATATCATCTCTCCCTTGCCCTGCCCGCTCATCTGGCAGATGGATGGTCGCCCGATGAGCGGTGATATTGGCGCTGGGACGACAAGGGCAGCGGTCAAATTGGGTCAAAAGGTTTTGGCGGCTGGATTGCCAGACTATATTCAGCTTGCAGGCGGCACCAATCACCACACCGTGCCCAAACTAGAGACGCTTGGGTTACTGCACTCAGCCTTGTCCAATCCGCTGACGATTGCGGCTGACGGCAACATGACAACAGCACCCTTAGAGTACTCTAGTGCCTCTGATCGTAAGGGTTCTCATATTGCAGGTATCGCCTATGGCAGTTATGCTCGGGCGTTGCTTGCCCCAGTACTTAACCAGCTAGACGCTTTAACGATGGCAGCGATCGAGCCAACCTTGAGCACGATTGCAGATGCCTCTCAACCGCAGCGTCAGCATAGGATTGAAGGATTCTCACAAAGCCGTAGCTCCCACACTGTGAGGGAACATGCTCTACCAATGCGGCTGGAGGAGGCACCCGATTTACTCTGGCAAGCAGTTGGTCTAGCAGAGTCACTGATCTCTCAACTGAAAGCACCCAGCCGTCATCAGTCGCCGCGCTTGAATCTCTAACCAGCATTCCAACTGGTGTTAATTATCGATTCTGATTCTTGAGTCCGCTGCGATCGTTCCTTCTCTATCGAGCACATGGTAAATCCTAACGGTATTAATTCTTCAGACGGGCAGGCTTCAGAACAGTCACCGCACTTTTCAGAGAACGCTCATGGTGGAGCAACGGCTGGCGACCCAATGACTGACATCGCTGACACCGCTACCCCTGCAAGTATGCAAATTACAGACGACTTGAGTAAACTGCTGGAAATTTTGCCCCAGCACATTCGATTGCGGCTAGAGCAACATCCTCAGCGGGATCTGTTGGTTGAGGTGGTTATGGATCTGGGTCGCCGTCCAGAGGCGCGGTTTCCTGGGCTGGCGGAGTATTTATCAGACGATCCGGTTTTGCAGACAGACTTGGACGACTGTATTGCCAGAGTGGGCGATTTTGGTGGCGATAACCGGGCAGGCATTGAGCGAACCTTACACCGCATCAGCGCTATCCGTAATCGGCGGGGCGACATCATTGGTCTGACCTGTCGGGTGGGTCGAGCCGTCTTTGGCACGATCAGCATGATTCGTGATCTGGTTGAAAGCGGGCGATCGATTCTCATGCTCGGTCGTCCGGGTGTAGGCAAAACGACCGCACTGCGGGAAATTGCGCGTGTGCTGGCAGACGAGTTGGACAAACGGGTCGTCATCATTGACACGTCCAATGAAATCGCAGGCGACGGTGATGTGCCTCATCCCGCGATCGGTCGAGCGCGTCGGATGCAGGTTGCCCGCCCTGAACTTCAGCATCAGGTGATGATTGAAGCAGTTGAGAATCATATGCCAGAAGTCATCGTGATTGATGAGATTGGCACTGAACTGGAAGCGCTCGCGGCTCGTACCATTGCCGAACGAGGGGTACAGCTTGTGGGGACTGCTCACGGCAATCGTCTGGAGAATTTGATCAAGAATCCGACTCTTTCTGATCTGATTGGTGGCATTCAATCGGTGACGTTAGGTGATGAAGAAGCTAGACGGCGCGGTAGCCAAAAAAGCGTGCTAGAGCGTAAAGCACCGCCCACTTTTGACATTGCGGTGGAAATGTTGGAGCGACAACGTTGGGTAATTC
>JBBSHC010000689.1:0-2737 GCA_038253425.1 Leptolyngbyales cyanobacterium
CAGGTAAAGCTTTCAGGCATCTATCACCTCTTTAGAGACCAGTACCTAAGAGGCGAACTCAGACATCAACGCCGATCGCACTCGCATTGGCGCTGTAACAAAAGTCTTTAAGCAAGCGTACGTAACCGATCGTTAGCACTAG
The DNA here is from genome assembly GCA_038253425.1 of Leptolyngbyales cyanobacterium. GTDB lineage: Bacteria > Cyanobacteriota > Cyanobacteriia > Leptolyngbyales > Leptolyngbyaceae > Stenomitos. The sequence continues at coordinate 143 of JBBSHC010000689.1, forward strand.
AAACCCATTATTCTTGCTAAGCCTTGCCCAGGTTGTGCTTCGACTGCTGCTCAAACCAGGCAATGACCTGCGAAACTGTTAACGATTCGATCATTACGCCTGTCTGCTGCGCCACATTGCCCAACGGCTTGAGCGAGGCAATCACCAGTTGAGAAAAGAACTGCCGAAACTCACGATCGAGACCTGTCTGCAAACTTTCATCCTGATACACCCAATCCTCAACTTGCTGCGGTTTTAGCTGGGTAATGGCAACCCCATTCTCCTGAGCAATCTGCTTGAGCGATCGCAGGGCGTAGATCGCCACTCGCGCCGAAAATTTCTCACGTGCGGTCAATAAGGCTGCATCTACTTCAGCACATTCTTCAGGCGTTAAAAATTCAGCGGGTTCTTGCATGGAGCACTCAGCAACTAGCAGTCAGAAATCAGCGTAAGCGGACAATACATCATCGTAAATCGCTCGTCCGGCTCATCTTCAGTTCAATTAACAAGCGCTGGTTTAACAAGCTCTTAGCTAATCGTGATTCAGCGTCAGGGAGACGTTTGCTCGCCATACGGTTTTGGCTGGAGCGTTAAGGATTTTGCGATCGCATCATAGAGACGAGCCGCGATCGCAGTATTGCCTGCATCGGTTAAATGCACAGGGTCATAAAACGCTTCACCTTCAAACTGAGTACCCTCATTTAGATTCAGCGTGGTAACACCTGGAGGAAACGACGGCTTCACTTGAGCGATCGACTGCTGAAGTTGCGCGTAGCCAGCCTTAGCCCGCTGCGTATAGGTTTGTCCCACCTGATTAAGGATTTTCTTTTCGCGTGGTGTGAGCGTACTGACAGTACGGCTTGTGATTTCAGGCTGTAGCGCCAGCACGATCGGAATTTTTGCTCCCGCAGTTAGGTGCACTATTTGTTCTAAGTTTTTGCCATACCGAGACGCACGGCGATTCAATTCATCTCCATTAGCTGGCAGCCGTTCAGCGAGGGGGGTATTCGCATTGGGCTCAGGAGGGATGACGACTTTGAGAGCCTCCTGCGGCTGCAAAACCCAATGCTGATAGCTTTTGATCAAGAATGATTGTCCCAGCCACCGCTTAAACTGCTCTGATACACTGGCGGTGAAATGGTTTGAGGCATTATTTGACAGCGATTCAAACGCTGGAACATCGGCACCGTCTTGATCGCTTGGCAACAACAAATCAGCGTAGCCATCGATAACAACAATGAAATCAGGTTTATAAGCCAGGATCTGAAGCGCCAGTTGGGTTAATTCATTGCTGGAGGCATAGCCGGGTACCGCCGCGTTAATGACCTGATAACGGCTACTGCGGATGCGAGGGGGGAGCGCCATCGCTTTGGTCAACTCATCGGCGTAGTAGGGTAGGCGGTCAGGGCGAAACTTATTGGGACTGTTCTTTTGGGTTGCTACCTGCTGGTTGAGGCGGGTTTCTAGCTGCGTGGCAATGGTCTTCTGATTTGTTGAACTCATTTGTCCAAAAGCGGTCGAGCCACCTAAGACAAAAATGCGTACGTCATCTTTGGGTCTCACCACTGTTACAGGTTGATCATCACGAAAGCCCTGCGCGTTGATCTGCCAGAAAGCAGTTTGCTGATTGCCGACGAGTTTGTACCCCAGCAGAGGGCTACGCTTGACGGTTAAATGTCCTTGATCAGGCAGCCCATCGTATGGAGCACCGGATGGGTCAAGATATTTCAACCGATAGGCAGCGACATTAGCTGGTTCGCCTTGATCAGTGGTCAATTCAGCCGTTTTACCCGTGATGCCCGTAAGCAGTCGCGCCAGCAATTCTAAGGTAATTAACGCGATCGGGAGGGCACTTAAGAGTACCCAGCGGGGTAGCGACTTTTTTTTCTTTTGATAAGACGAGAACCTGGATTGGTACGGTTTTCGGCTAGTTCTAAACATGCAGTATCCTCAAACGATCGACAAACCCGCTAAGGGCTTGTTCCCACTTTGCTCAGCCAGTATCAAATTGTAGTCATGATTACAGCACTGAGCGATCACTGTTACCCGATTCGATCGGTAAACTAAACTCTTGTGACATTACACCAATACCTCGCCAAAAGTCTAAATCAGGATATCTGACCTGATTGTCGAAACACTGATCCGAAAGAAGCATTTCCTGCTGTTGGTGGCGTTTACACGCTTCACTAGGCGGACAAAATTAAGTCTGGCTTTTGATACACCTTTGATTTATAGCCATAGCCATTCTGGTTAGGCTGGGGTGCAGGGGTGGAACCCCTGGCTGGGGACATTGCCCCCACACCCTCTTTGATCCCAATGTCCTAAGCTCTGTGGTGGCAGCTATACCAACGTTCTACTATAGCAATCCTATCGGAGCAGTAAGAAGCAGCTCTTCAGCGCCCCGAGTTTTTGGAAAAGTCGAGGATCTTGCTCTCATAGATGATTTGAGATCGCTATAGCTTCTGCTGATAACCAGGTTTCGAGTCGGCGATCGAAGCCTACTTGGGCTGAATCAAATAGCCACAGCGATGCTCACCGTTGACCAGCCAATGCGTCCGTTCCACCGAACAATCAAGTGCCGCTGCAAACATTTCCAGCTCATGACCACAAACGCTA
>JBBSHC010000690.1:0-2737 GCA_038253425.1 Leptolyngbyales cyanobacterium
ATCGCTAAGCCCAGTCCAGTTCCTGAAGCTTTGGTGGAACAAAAGGGTTCTGTCAGTCTTGGAAGCAAGTCTGACGGAATGGGATCGCCGCCATTGTGGATGCGAATGTAGACCCGTGCCTGATGATCGTCATGCCTAAGTTCACACCGAATACAATCACCGCTGGCGATTGCTTCACAGGCATTACGAAGCAGATTCATAAACACCTGTTTCAGCTTATTCACATCGCCCAAAAGCTCAATTTCAGCTTCAGGGTGAGTGAAAACGAGCGAGCGAGCGGTGGCTTCTGGTCGCTCACGCATTTGTCCAAGTAGTGCGCTCAAAAACTCGCAGATATTGACTTTTGAAAGTTGCAGCACCTGTGGTTTGGCGTAAAGCAGGATTTCATTCAACAATTGCTGAAGACGGTCAGCTTCGCTTAAAGACAGAGACAGCCGCTCATGCGCCACTGCGGTTGAAAGCTGCTTGCTGGCATACTTCAAGCCCATCACCATAGTGGTAAGTGGGTTTCGCACCTCATGCACAATCATGGCAGCAAATTCACCGATCGCTGCGAGGCGTTCGCGCTCCACCAATTTTGACTGAGCCACGCGTAGCTCCTCGGTACGGTTCGCCACTTCCTGTTCTAGGAGTTCGTTAAATTTCCGCTGCTGTTGATAAAGACGGTAATTATCGATAGCAGTAGCAGCACGTTCAGCAAACACCTCTACGGTGCGAATTTCCAGTTCCGTAAATTGACGCGGCTCTCGAAAAAAGGAGCAAATGGTGCCTCTCACTTCACCCTGTATGGCTCGCAACGGCACACCGATATAGCTAACATAGGCGTCAGGTAGTTTGCACAATCTCTGCTCCAGTCGAATGTCTTCAATAAAGAGCGATCGCCCCGTTTCAACAACCTCGCTAATTAATGTGCCGTGTACAGCAAAGCCATTGTCTCCGTCGCCCAACCCCAAGCTATTTGCTACCACTTGACCCGTTTCACCCTGACAAACTGTAACAATCGACCAGTCAGACTGAAGTAAGCGGCTCACTCCACAAGCAATTTCGTGTAGATACTGACCGAGATTACCCGATCGATAGCTCAAGGCTGCCAGGAACTCCAGAACGCGATGATCCTGTTCAGAATGAAGATCCTGCAAATCCATAGTTAACCCTTAGGGAGCAGAGGGGAGAGGGGCAATCGCATCAGCACAGAAAGCTGTTGCAAGCTCTGACGCTAGGTTGCTTTAGAGTCTATGGAATCAACCCAGAAATTACCATGATTAAGATCAAGTCTGGAGAATTCTTTACGTAGTGTAACTTTGCGTTTTCTGCGATTAATCTTTTCCTCCTTGTGAAGCTGTTTCAGCGATCGAGAGAGCGCTTCTGGGGTCAAGCCCAAATCATCAGCGATCGCTTTAAGAGACTGATCAAACTGCACCGTAACGCCATCTGCTTGCACATTTAATTGCAAATAATGCAGCACTCGTTTAGGAGCCGAACGGATACTCCGCAACTCCAGTAAGAGCTTGCTTTCATGTAAACGCTGTGCTAGTTGCGCCATAAAGGTTAGAGCCAGACCTGCATCAGACTTCAGTGCGCTTAGAAACGGCTGTTTGGGCAAGACCAAAACACGGGAAGGAGCATGAGCGATCGCAGTGCAAATATACTGTTCGTAAAATAAGGCAACTTCGGCAAAGCTATCACCTACTCTCACACTGTAATGATTGATTTGTTGCCCATCGTCGGTGTAGTTGAGTAACTGAATAGACCCTGCCTCCAAAATAAAAATGGCTGCTGCTGGCTCATGTTGAGCAAACAGCATTTGTCCAGCCGCTAGTTCTTTGTACGACAGCATCGCTTGTAGCTCGGCTGGAAGCTGATTGAGTTGTGAAAGCTTCATAGACAGGAAATGTCACTCCTGTTCAAAGGGCTATCTATCAAAAGAGCGTTGAGCTTATTGGCGAAAGCTTGCCAGGAAACACTACCAACTATCCGTTCCATCACTTGTCCATTGTGAAACAAGAGCAGCGTTGGTACAGCCCGAATATCATGTTGCGCTGCAAACTGTTTAGAAGTTGCTACATCCAAACGACCCACTTTGATCTGTCCTGCGAATGCGCTTGCCAGTGCTTTAAGCGTGGGATTAATCAGTTGGGGAGAACCACACCAACTCGCCCAGCAATCAACCAGCACAGGTGTTTGAGCTTCCAGCACTTCAGACTGAATCGCTTCATCTGTCAGCAGAATGTACTGAGTAGTAGTTACCATAATTTCAACTTTTTCAAAGCGTCTTTCAGAGATGTGTGCATGAGAGCGTCATTTAGTGGCTGTCTAAAAGCAGCTTTCAGACTAACCTTAGCCCTTCACATTTCATCTATTCTGAGAAACCCAACCAGGAAAAGGCTGGGGAACAGTTAAGGATAAACTGAGAAATTCATGAATCAAATGATTTTATGAATAGACGCTACCGACAGCATATAGCTGCCGCCACAGGGCTTAGGACATTGGGATCAAAGGGGGTGTGGGGGCAATGCCCCCAGCCAGGGGTTCCACCCCTACACCCCGTCCTAACCAGAATGGCTATGGCTATACTTTTAGCCCCAAACCGCTTGTAGCAGTCACAAATTATTTGTGAAAGAGGCTGTGATGATCTTTTTCGCGTGGGCATTCTCCTTCCCAACTCAACCCCAGTCGCTAGAGCAGTCAGCAAATTCGCTCTGAAATTAGTTCTCATGCAAGCTTCGTTGCTTTCTAA
>JBBSHC010000691.1:0-2737 GCA_038253425.1 Leptolyngbyales cyanobacterium
GCTTCCAATTGGTCTGCTTGTCGCTTGACCTCAGCAGTTTTTTGAAAGAGTTCGATAAACACCGACACCTTGGAAAGGAGGATTTCAGGCTTAATTGGCTTGAAGAGATAGTCCACCGCGCCTAGCGCATAGCCTTTAAATACCCATGTGTCACTCTGACTAAACGCCGTCATAAAAATAATGGGAGTGTACCGCGATCGATTGCGCTGTCGAATGATGCTGGCTGTTTCAAAGCCATCCATACCCATCATTTGAACATCGAGTAAAATCACGGCGAAGTCTTGCTGCAAGAGACATTTCAGCGCAGCCTCACCAGAAGATGCAGTCACCAAATTTTGTTCTAAAGCGCCAAGCACGCCTTCTAGAGCCAGCAAATTCTCTGATTGGTCATCCACCAACAGAATGTTTGCCCGTGGGAGAGTCGGTATCTTTTTTGTTGTCTCCACGTAAAAACCCTGTGAAGTATTGAGACTGATCATACCCACAAGAAAGTTTGCGCTTAGTATTCGTTGTGCAACTTTTTAAGCCTCGATCGCACTCAGCTTTGTGATCGTTTTATGGCTCTTTCCTAGTTTATGCGTTGCTGGTTATTTGGTGCACCAAAGCTAGTAATCGCAAACACAAATTAACCCACTAATTTTAATTGCTGGCGTTTTAATCAAGTGACTTTTGAGTTTTAAGTTTTGAGTTACTTAGGACTTACGCACAAGGTGTTTAGACCCCGACTTTTGGTCAAAACTCAGCGCAAGCTACCCAATCGTGAAACCGGGGATCTTTCAATAAGTCCTATTACTTTTGCCTTTTGCCTTTTGCCTTTTACCTTTCCCCCCCTCCCTCTGCAAAAACTGTTGGATTGCTTCAACCAGTTGACTAACTTCCGACTCCAGCGTGAGGTAGTGAAGGCAGGCGCGTACGCAGTCAGGCTTGAGAATGACGCGCACCATTGAACCTGTTGCTTCTAAGGTTTGTACTAACTGGCTATGCGATCGCGTTGTGAGCTGAAACGAGACCAACCCTGCGTCTGGTGGGGACGATCGTAAGCAGGTAACGCCTGGCATAGCCACTAACTGCTGCCAGAGCAAATGACTCAGCGTTTGCAGGCGCTGATACCGATCAGCCGTCGTGCCCCATTGGTGATGCACCGCGATCGCGGCTCGTAAGCCTGCATACAGGGGATAGGCAGAGGTTGCCATTTCGTAGCGTTGTCCGTCTGGTTTCCATCCAGTGGGTTGTCCGGCGCGATCGACCGTAATGCCACGCCAACCAATGAAAGTGGGATGTAAACTATCTAGCGCTTCTGGACGTACGTACAGCCCACCCAGACCTTCGGGACCACACCACCACTTGTGTCCTGTAAAGGCATAGAAATCAGCCTGCAACTGATCCAGGTCAAGGGGCAACACGCCAACAGACTGAGCCGCATCAACAAGTACATAGATCGGGTGCTGACTGGGAAAGTTGTGGCAAACTGCAACCATTTCTGCCAGTGGTAGAAGTTGTCCTGTATTCCAAAGAATGTGGCTGAGGACAACCAGACGAGTCCTGGGCTGCAAACACCCTTCCAGTGCTGAGACGGGATCGCCTGCATTCAGTGTTGCTTGCAACGGACAGAGCGAAACTTCGATACCAAACCGACGCTGAAGCTCTTGCACAGCCGCAATGATGCCGGGATGTTCGCAGTCTGAAAGCAGCAGATGATCGCCTGGTTGCCAAGCGATACCCCAAAGGGCAATATTGCAACCTGCGGAGACGTCTTCCGTCAAAGTAATTGTCTGAGGAGTGGTGCCAAGCTCTGCCGCGATCGCCTGTCGTGTGCGATCGGCTTCCTCAACGATCCAGGTATTACTTGCCTTTGAAAACGGACCCAGTGTTTGAATTTGAGTGTAAGCCTGGTGAATTGCCTCCAGCGCCACCTGCGGCATTGGTCCTTGCCCACCGTAGTTAAAGTAGGCTTTACGCGCTAACCCTGGAAATTGTTGGCGGTGCGTTGCCAGAGAAAGTTGAGAAGCAGAAATGCCTGTCATGGTAACGTACTGGTAGAGCTAAAACGTTAGCATTCTAACAAGTGTATTGAGGCACAAGTGTATTGAGGGGCGTTCTGCTGGGGATTCGGGGTCGAAGGCAAAAGGCAAAAGTAACTTGGGAGTTGGAAGTTAGAAGAGTAAGGGAGAGATACAGCCGATGGCTATTGTTGCTGGCTGACCGAGACATCATTCAACCTTGTAACGTCTATTTCCTTCCTTTTTGAACCGACTCTTTAGCTCGCGTCTTACTGACAAATGCCCGTTTTTGATCGCGTAATTGGCAAACTGGATGACTGCCATTCTGCAAAATTACTGTTAGCGTGAAAACATGCTACTTAATGCCGAACTGCTACTTAACTATCAGCGCTGTAGCCGACGAGCGTTCTTAGATTTGCATGGAGATCTTGACCAGCGAGATCCACCCAACGACTATGTGCTGAAACTGATTCAGGATAGCCAAAGCAATCAGCGATCGGTGCTGGCTGATCAGGATGTGCAGCAGCCCCGGTATGCGTCGAGAGATTGGCAAGCGGGCGCAGCGGCGACACTGGCACTTATGCAGCAAGGCGTAGAGCGCATCTACCAGGGTATTTTGCTGGCAGAAGGACCGCACGGCGTCATGTTAGTGAGTAATCCTGATCTGTTAGTCAAGCAACCGGGACAATCTCATTTTGGCGACTGGCTGTATGAGCCGACTGAAATCAAATTAGGCA
>JBBSHC010000692.1:0-2718 GCA_038253425.1 Leptolyngbyales cyanobacterium
AGCGGGACGAAACGGGGACAAGCTTATACAGCCCCTTCATTATAGAAAGCCCCTTCACTTTTGCACTAACCGTATGAACCGTGCGACCAGCCCTCTATTAGCGTTACTCATCGATCAGCGGGGGCGTATCACACCCGGAGCGGCGATCGCTGACAGGGTGTCGATCGCCCCAGTCGGGTCATACACACCAGACCAGGCAGTATATAGTTGAGCCGCTAACTGGCACGCTGTGCCAGAAAGATCCCCTTGCAGCACTTGAGAGGGTTGAGCCGTTATGCGCCACGTGAGAGGCAAACCGATCAAACTATTGTTAGCCCCGCTCAAGGCACCCGTGAGAGCAGTCATCGCGGCGGATGAATCACTGCAACGCACTGCCCGCAGCATTGCAAGACGGGGATCATCAGGAGTACTCAGGAAGCAATAGAATGCTAGCGCGATCGCACGATCATCTGCATCCCTAGACTCACCCATAGCGGTACGCAATACTGCTATTGCTGCCTGTAACCCAGCGCGTTGCCGCACCAACCTTTGCACCTGCTCTAGCTGGCTAATGAAGGCAACCGTATCGGCTGTGAGGTTGTCAGTGTAGCGCCTGAGGTAAGCAATAATTTGGGGAATCAGGTTAGATGGATCGAACCGTTCTTTCAGTATTTGCGCGATCGCATAGCCCACTGCTAACACCCCAGCATCACTATCAGCATTCCCTTGCCAGCTTTGAAGCGTCTGCTGTAGTGTCTCCTGCAACATCGTCTCGTTATCGTGAAAAAACAGAGTCACTGGCAGCGTAGCGATCGCAAGCTCGACGGTAGTCAGTAACTCGTTCAACGCTGAGCTAGAACGACAAGGTTCGGCTGCGGTTAATCCCGCTGTGTTATTAGCGCCTGCACTTCTATCCTTGACACTTCGATCTAGAGCCATGAAGGGTAGACTCATTGTTCCTCGTAACCGTTTCTGACCACCTGAGGCAATGAGGGTAGATGCACTGGCGATCGCTCGATCGTGCCAGGAGCGTGATATAGATTTCACTCCAGGGTGCCAGTAGGCAAGATCAACAGGCGCACCCAACCACTCATGCTGCCCTAATGCAGCCAGGTCATCTTGAGTTTGAGCGCGTTTCTGGTGTTGCCAGTCTCCCAAGGCATCGCCCAAAACTGCACCTAGTAAGGTGCCTTGAAAGCGACTCAACAGTGAATAGGGCATTGCTGATGGCAACTCCGATCGTGAGATTTAAGAAATTCTCTAGCTAGATTTGATTGCGACTCACCTATAGTAGCTCTAGGGCAAATTCACTGCGATCGAACCACTGCAAATAGCGTATTTTTAGTTGTCGAACACTGAATCACCCTCATCTACCAGTGTCTCCAACTATTCACAAAGGATTCCAGCGATGGACGGCATGAAAACACATTCACCCGAAGCTGAGCAATTACGTTCGTGGCTTCTTCAAAGGAGCCTTTGGAGTGTGCTGGGAATCAGCCTGAGCTTGGGATTTGTCTCTTTTGCAGCGTCACCAGCGCTCAGTCAAGCAATGGGTGCTACCAATCGCTCCCTCGAAAACCCTGCTGATGCCTTCATGCGTCCGACCCTAAAGCTCGGTAGCAAGGGAGCCGATGTCACTGAGCTGCAAGCCACCCTGAAACTGTTGGGCTACTACGACGGCGCTGTAGACGGCGTTTACGGTCAGAGTACTGTTACGGCTGTGGCTCAGTTTCAACAAGCGGCTGGCTTGAGTACAGATGGCATTGCAGGACCAGCTACATGGACTCGCCTTTTTCCACCCACTCCCGATGCCGCGATCGCAGCCTCCCTGCCCCCAGCCAGTGGCGTAGCACCCGCCAACCGTGCGCCCTCTAATCCTGGAGGCGATAGCTCGGCAGCGTCCTTTCCCATGCCGGGTGGAGTTAGTCCGACTCCCGCAAGCAGTAGACCAATGCCAGCCGCCAACCCGCGTCCTGTTACTCTCGCCTCTGGCGTTGGCTCGACTCCAAAGCCCATTAAACCCTTGACTGGTACCCGTCTGACAGGTACAACACCTTCTGGAACGAATGCGGAGCCTGTCACGTTGCCAACCTTACGCCAGGGAATGAAAGGTCCCGCAGTGACGGTGCTCCAAGAGCGTCTGCGAACGATCGGCATTCTCAAAGATACGGCTGACGGCACATTTGGTGCAATGACTTTAGCAGCAGTCAAAGCAGCACAACGGCGCTTTAAGCTTGAGCCAGACGGAGTGGTCGGTTCAGCGACCTGGAGTGCGTTGTTACGTTAGTTGAGAGCGATCGTCTTGAGGTGAAGGGCAAAAGGTAAAGGGCAGAAGGTAAAAGGCAAAAGGCAAAAGGTAAAAGGCATAAAGGCAAAAGGCTGATGGCTAATTAAAAAATCGGTCATGATGAAAGCATATCCCTGCAAGTAGCTGGAGGGAGCGATGGCTTCATTTCCACCCTTTCACGATGCTGATTCAACGTTTTTTGCCGATCGCCATGAGGCAGGTGAAAAATTGGCGCGGACGATCCTCCATGCAGTGCAACACGACCCGGCATTAGCACCATTGCGCGTTGTTGTCTATGCCTTGCCCAAAGGTGGATTGCCGCTTGCAGCCCCGATCGCCAAACTGTTGCATTGTCCGCTAGATGTGATTGTGGCAAAAAAAATTACCCGACCTGATAACGTGGAACTGGCGATCGGGGCAGTGACCGCTGATGGGCATGTTGTCTGGGATGC
>JBBSHC010000693.1:0-2715 GCA_038253425.1 Leptolyngbyales cyanobacterium
ATGGTTGCTGATGTCATTACTCGTTAAGTCAACGTGATTGTGCCCTTAGTACTAATTGGTTTAGGCATCGTTATTCTGATTGATAGCGGCACATTCCATTTGTTACCCCTGTTTCAAATTACAGAGGTTGAATGATAGCCAGTCGAAGTATGTGATCAAGGTTAATCCATGTGATGGTTAATCATTGCTAACAGCGCCAAACGCTGGCTCTGCTACCGATGCGATCGGTTCCTTACTATCGGCTGAATGAGGTGGAGGACTATGGACAAGCGCAGTCTCACTGACGGGCGACAGGTCGGGCGGTATATGCAGATCTGCCATCACATCTCGAATGAACCCAGCAACAGGAACGGCGGTAAGTAACCCTGGCAAGCCAGCGATTTTGGTGCCAATCAGAAGCGAAATAATGACCCAGATCGGCTTGAGACCCGTAAAGCCACCCAAAACGCGAGGTGCGATCGCTTGATCTACTAACTGATCAATCACCGCAGCGACTACCAGCGTTTTCACTCCCAAACTTACATCGTGCGTGGCTACCAGCAGGCTAATCAGAGCAAAGCTGACCGTATCGCCAAACGGAATCAGTGTCATAACTCCAATTAAAAGACCGAGAAGCAGACTATAGGGCACATTAAGCAGAAAGAACGCCAGCGTCAACGTGGTGCCCATGATCACGCCCATCGTTGCCTGACCGATAAAGTAGCGGTGGAAATTACTTTCCAATTGTTGACCCGCTTGTTCACGGTATTGCAGCGGCACCCACCGAAAAACACCATCCCAAACGCGCCTGCCATCTAACAGCAGATAAAGCGTCAAAACGATGACCAAAAAGGCTTCAGAAAGACTACCGATCGCGTCCAGGGTCAACGTCAGGCTTTGATCCGCGATCGCCTGCACTTCACCGGGCAGGTTATCGGACAGTTGCCGAATCAAACGGCTCAAATTTACTGGTAGCCGATGGCTTGCTGCCCATCCCTGCAACAGTTGCAGCTTTTGACTCACCGCATTAACCCATTCTGGTAACAGCGTCACCACCTCAGTGAGTTGTGCCACCAACGAAGGAAAAAGCGTCACGCCCAGAGCTGTCAACACAATCAAGCTGACCACTAGCGCCGTCAGCACGGCATAACCGCGTTTGATTCCTCGCTGCGTCAAAAAATTAACTGGGTAATTCAGCACATAGGCTAAAACAGCCGCCAGGATAAAGATGGTGAAAAGCGGTTCAAAATACTGCACAAGCTGAAGCAGTACCCAACCATTCAGCACGATAAACGGCAGCGTCAGCCGTGTCTTGAGCCATTGATTCCAATTGTCAGGCAGTTCAGGCATGAGGAAAGGGGTAAAGAATGAGATGGCAGTAGCGGCAGCATTTAAGGTAGTCAGAATTTGCGTTGACCGCAACAACCAACCGTTGGCAACTTGCGCCTTCTCCCACCCTACACGCTCTTTCTAAAGTCTTGGGGTCTTCGCGGTATCCGATGTTTATAGTTTGCCCGACTAAAGTTTGCCCGACTAGAGTTTGCTCGATCGAGGGTCAAGCCCATCCCGCAAGCCATCGCCTAAAAGATTAAACGCCAGCACCATGAGCGTGATCAGCAAGCCAGGAAAAAGCGTCGTCCAGGGTGAAGAGAGCGAGTAGCCCCCTTTGAAGGCATCCGATAGCATTGTACCTAGCTCTGGAGTGGGTGGTTGTGCGCCTAAACCTAGAAAGCCCAGACCCGCCGCTTCTAGTGTTGCTGTCCCAATTGAAAGCGTCGCTTGAACCACGATCGGCGCAAGACTGGCTGGCAAAATGTGGTGGAGGAGAATGCGATCGACTGTTGCCCCCAATGCCCGTGCTGCCTGGACGAATTCCTGCTCTCGTAGCGACAGCACCATCGCCCGCGTCAATCGTGTAAAAATCGGAATTTGCACAATGCCGATAGCCACCATCACGCTTTGCACACTGGGACGCGTCACCGTCACGATCGCGATCGCCAATAAGATTGACGGGAACGCCAGCAAAATATCCGTCAACCAGCCAATTACCATTTCGATGGGTCCTCGAAAGTAGCCAGCTAGCAAACCCAGCCCCAGCCCGATCGCCAACCCCAACCCCACCGAGACGACACTAATCCGCAGCGATGTCCGCACGCCATACCAAACCAGAGTCAGCACATCCCGCCCTAGCGCATCGGTGCCAAACCAATGCATGACAGTGGGTGGTGCAAGCCGCGCCAGGTAATCTCGATCGGTCGTGGGATCGTATGGATGCAGCAAAGGAGCCAGTAATGCCAGTAAAACCAGCACGATCGTCAATACCAAGCCAATTCTGCCAGCGGTAGACTGCCAAAAGCGTTGCAAGGCTCGTTGGGTAAGAGAGGGCATGAGGTGGGGTGTCGGGTATGGGAGTCGGGAATGGGGTGTTGGAAATGGGTTGGAATGAAGACGAGTGCTAAAACTGCTGCTGTGATGGTACAAGCGAGGACTGGGGGCAAGAAACCCACATCCTCTCACTCAACTCGAATTCTTGGATCAAAGAATGCATAAGAAAGATCTACCAGGAGATTAATCAGCACAAACGCGATCGCTACTGCTAAGACTCCACCCTGCACAACCGGATAATCACGTGCCAGAATGCCTTCGTAGATCCAGGAGCCAATGCCCGACCAGGAGAAAATTGTTTCCGTTAAAATTGCCCCTGTGAGCAAAGTGCCAAACTGCAAACCAGCGATC
>JBBSHC010000694.1:0-2714 GCA_038253425.1 Leptolyngbyales cyanobacterium
CTGATCGTCGTGCCGCCGCAGGCGATGTTCGGAACGGATATTAGTGCCCGTTCCCATCGCGCGACCGATTTCTTGGAGCACACGCTGATGATCGTCGGGGTGGTGGACATTTCCTGCCCAGTTTTCGCGTTTCAAAGCGTCGAGGGGTCTGCCAAAGAAAGCTAAGAAGTTTTGATTGACAAAAACCAGTTCGCCTGCTGCATCCAGCATCCAGACATGTTGGGTAGAGAGTTCTATGAGTGTGCGGTATTTTGCTTCAGAGGCTTCCAGGTCAAGGTGCGAACAATCGCTGCTTTGATCAGACGAGGACGCTGCTGGGGCAGTAGTTGGGGTGGTGCTAACAACTTCATAGCCTGTTGCTAAAACTCCACCAACCCGATCGGTTTCGTCCCAAATGGCACTGTATGACCAGTTAAAAGAAGATGATGCTGTGGTACGATCGCTCAGCCACTTTTGGTTCTCACGCTGTAGGGGTTGCCCTGTGGCAAAGACCTGTTCGATATCCGCTTGAATGCTTTGCCAGCTTTGGAGCCAATGATGCTGCATCGACTGACCCAACGGCAGCGACTGCTGGTGTGCTTGCAACTGTTGGTTGTAGGCGTCGTTGTAAAACAGAATGCGATCGTCTCCCCACAGCAAAAACATGGGGTTACAGGCGTTAAACACGATGCTGAGCGCTGTCTTTAGGCTGAGAGACCAGGTTTCAACGGCACCAAGTGATGTCTGCGACCAAGCCAGCGATCGCGCCCGATCGCTCATCTCCCCCTTCTTCGCAAAGATTTTCACTATGGTTTTGCTCATTTCACTCATAATACGCTCTGTCTTCTAGTCTCCCTGAGGGAAAGACTGCATGAGCCATTGCCGATGCCGCATGGAACCGTCCCTGTGTTTGCATCACTCGGTGCCGTTACCTCAACCTGCACAGCCATCCAATGATCGACTGCTGTTTTTGAAAAAGCCCATAAAGTGATTAACGTGGCACGTGGTGTGAGCCGATTATCAGCCAGGAGAAGAGTACTCGTGATCCACCGTGGGAAATAAGATCGGGTGTTTCGATCGTGGCTAAGGGCGTAAAAGCAGCAGCAGTGATTTGGCGAATCGATGCTGGAGTCATAGATCGTTCGGTGTAGAAAGTAATGGGGTTTGGCGCAGCGCTCAACCAGACTGCTCGTTAGCTTCAGACGGTTTGAGGTGTCCCTTGAGCGGTCTGTTGTCGAAGGCTGAGCGCAACTGCCTCTGCTACTTTGATGCCGTCGATGCCTGCCGAAAGAATGCCTCCCGCGTACCCGGCTCCTTCACCCGCAGGATACAACCCCGCTGTATTGAGGCTCTGATAGGTGTCATTGCGTTTGATCCGAATGGGGGAAGAGGTGCGGGTTTCTACGCCTGTGAGCACGGCGTCGTGCATGGCGAACCCGTTGATTTGTTTGTCGAAGGCGGGTAGTGCCTCGCGGATGGCAGCGATCGCATAGTCGGGCAGGCTGGGGCTGAGGTCGCAAAGGTGGACTCCCGGTCGATAGGACGGCTTGACGCTGCCAAGCTGAGTGGAGGGCTGCTGTGCTAGAAAGTCGCCCACTAATTGCCCCGGAGCTTCATAAGTGCAGCCGCCCAACTTAAAGGCACATTCTTCTAATGTCCGCTGAAGTTCCATGCCAGCTAAGGGACTACCTGGATAATCGTCTGGTGTGATGCCAACGACGATGCCGCTGTTGGCGTTTTTGCCGCTGCGCTCATACTGGCTCATGCCGTTGGTGACGACTCGCCCCACTTCTGACGTTGCCGCTACCACTTGCCCCCCCGGACACATACAGAAGCTATAGACCGATCGCCCATTGACGCAATGATGCACCAACTGATAATCGGCAGCACCCAGCATGGGATGACCTGCCTGTGATCCCAGTCGGCACTGATCAATGATTGTTTGGGGATGCTCGACCCGGAAGCCAATTGAAAAGGGCTTGGGTTCTAGGTAAACGCCCTGCTGATGCAGCATCTCAAACGTATCGCGGGCACTGTGCCCGACTGCCAGAATGATGTGTGCGCTGGAAAGATACTCTCCATTCGCCAGGATGACGCCGCGCACCTGCCGCTGTTCGCCTTTAGTCTCGACATCAAGTGTTTCTACCCGACTTTCAAAGCGAAATTCACCGCCTAATGACTCGATCGTGCGGCGCATGTGCTCAACAATTTTGACCAGTCGGTAGGTGCCGATATGGGGTTTGTTGACGTAGAGAATTTCGGGAGCAGCGCCTGCCTTTACTAGCTCTTCGAGGACTTTGCGCCCGTGATGGTTGGCATCTTTCACGCGGCTATAGAGTTTGCCATCCGAAAAGGTGCCTGCCCCGCCTTCGCCAAACTGCGCGTTGGATTCTGGATTGAATTTACGCTTGCTCCAAAAGCCGAAGGTATCGACAGAGCGATCGTGGACTGGTTTACCCCGTTCTAAGATCAGCGGACGAAACCCCATTTGCGCCAAGAGCAGCCCTGCAAAGATGCCACAGGGACCCGCACCAATCACGATCGGTCGCTTTGCTGAGGTTGCTATGCCATCAGCTTGTACCACAAATCTGTAGTGTGTATCGGGTGTGGGTATAACATGCGGATCTTTTTTGAAGCGCTGGAGTAGTCGCTTTTCTTGAGTGGTTTCGACATCCAGGATGTAAACAAAAAGCACCGCTCCTTTTTTACGCGCATCATAGCTGCGTTTGAAGATC
>JBBSHC010000695.1:0-2714 GCA_038253425.1 Leptolyngbyales cyanobacterium
AAGCGTTGGTTAAAAATAGTGCTGGTTAAAAAAGTAGAATATAACCGTCTGTTTGGTTACGCAGTCATCTCAGTGCTTTTTGCACAACAAGTTGACAGTTGAAAGTTCTGAGCCTGGGTCGTTGAGCGCTGACCGCTTTTCCGG
This sequence comes from Leptolyngbyales cyanobacterium, assembly GCA_038253425.1. Lineage (GTDB taxonomy): Bacteria > Cyanobacteriota > Cyanobacteriia > Leptolyngbyales > Leptolyngbyaceae > Stenomitos. The sequence goes on from JBBSHC010000695.1 coordinate 145, forward strand.
TAAGGGTGCTGATGGGGCGCAGTCAAACGATCTCGGAGTGCATACGTGTGCTCCTGTTAACGCTGTTTTCAAGCTTGGACAGATTCTGATCTAACTGCCACAAAAATGGCTGTAGCTAATACAATATCGGCACAGTCCTTCAATACTTCCACTGACGAGGAAGCGATTCCTTTTAGTTTTGGTTGTGGGGCTATAACCTCATTGCGTAAATGCCTGAAACACGCTACGGCTATTTAGCAGTCATTTATGAAATGCGGCTGACTCTAGTAGGGGTGCTGAGCTAACCGCTAGATTTTTATAGTGCGGAAGCTGACATCATGGCAGGAAAATTAGTCAACCGATTGCGTGTTCAGGGCTTTAAGTCGCGCCGTCGATCGGAGGAAGGTAGAGTTGCAGATGGCTCTGTTACACCGCATCCTGAGGCTACAACGGCTCACGTAGTGCCTCCGCCGACGCGGGAGGGTAGCGATCGCGTGGATGCTGCACCTGATCACCCACGCCCTCAAAAAGGCAGAAAGCCGCTTGCTCGACGACGCGTCCGCTTACTGGCAGCACCGCTCGTCTGGCTCTGTCTCTTGGCATTTTGTGGAGGCACCGCGATCGCTGCCTTTCTCTTGCTCACAACCTTGCCGCCTGCGACCAATTGCCAGACCCTTCAGCCTTTAGCGGCAGATACTGACCAACTTTACTGTGCTGACCAAGCTGCGCGATCGGGGAGGGTCGAGTCACTGTTGGCAGGGCTGGCACTGGTGAAAGGCTGGTCGGTTGAGCATCCCCTGCATAATCAGGCAGAGCGGGCGGTGAAGGAGTGGTCAAAGTCGCTGTTGGCGATCGCACAAACGAAAGCGGATCAGGGTGATCTGGCAGGTGCGATCGCACTAGCCAAAAAAATTCCTGCTAGCAGTTCCCTTTATCCCGATGTGCAAGTGGCGCTCCGAGATTGGCAGAAAAGCCAGAATCGAGGGCAAGCGATCGATACGGCGATTCAAACTGACCTTCAGCAGCAAGACTGGAAGGCTGTGACTGTCCAACTTCAAAACTTATCCAAGCTGGATGATCAGTATGCACGCCAAAATCTCACTCGTTTAAGACAGCAGTTAACGGCTGAACGCGCTGCCCGACAGCAACTTCAAAAAGCCCGTCAGGTAGCTACGCGCGACCCTGGCAGTACAGCAGTGCTGGGACAAGCGATCGCGTTGGCAGAGCAACTTAAACCGGGTAGCTATGCCTATACCGATGCCCAGATTGACCTGCGAACCTGGGGACAATTTTTGCTAAATCGGTTGACCGAGCAACTGGGTCGGGTTGACACAACGGGAGCGATCGCCACTGCTAAAGCGCTCCCCGCCAGTTTGCCGTTGCCACCCGTTGCCCGTGACCTGGTTTGGCTCAGCCATGCTCAACCACTGGCAGCCAGTCGAAACCCAACTGAACCCGTTTATGGGCAGTTTTGGCAGCTTTGGACGGCTCTGGCTCAGGTAGACCAGATTCAAGCGGACAGTCCCTTAGCGGCTCAAATCCAGTCGCTCATTCCTCGCTTAAAGCAACAGTCTCAGGCGTTGCTCCAAATCCAGCTTGCAATGGCGATCGCGAAGGTGAAGCAGCTTTCCACGCTCCAAGCCGCGATCGCCTTGATGGAAACTATTACCCCAGCGCAACCGCAGCGGATCTATGCTCAAACGCTGATTGCCCAATGGCGCAAGGAAATTCAGCAAATTGAAGACCGTCCTTACCTAATACAGGCGCAACAGTTAGCTACTGCTGGAACCATTCCCAAGCTCAAGGCTGCGATCGCTCAGGCACGGCAAATTGCACCAAAACGGGCACTGCGGTTAGAGGCACAAAGCGCGATCGCCAAGTGGACGCGTCAGATTCAGACCATTGAAGACCGACCCCTGTTAGACCAGGCACAAGCACTGGCAAAGCAACAAAAACTAACCGAAGCCATTCAAATCGCGGCTAAAATTCGCGCCGATCGCGCCCTTTACAAAGACGCTCAAGCCGCCATTAATGATTGGACGGTGCAAATCCAGCTTGCGGAAGATCAGCCCCTGCTGAATGAGGCAAGGGCACTAGCCGATCAAGGGAGGCTGACCAGAGCGATCGACATAGCGGCTCAAATTGGTTCTGAACGGGCGCTGTATGGTGAAGCTCAGAACGAGATTGCCCGTTGGTCTGTCCAGCGAGATGCCATTTTGAGGGCACGCCGTCCTCGCCAGGATGAGCGATCGCCCCAATCTGATCCCGATCGCTCCACTAGACGTGACTTTTACAGACCGTCACCTTCTACCCCGTCAGAACTGCCACCACCGTAAAAAGAAGGTAAAAGGTAGAAGAAGGTAAAAGGTAAAGGGCAAAAGTGGGAATAGCATGAGCAACGCACATGATTTACCTCGACAGCGGCAGCCAGTGCTCAAACTCATGCTGATTGAGGATGATCCCATTTTTCGCTTGGGTCTGGTTGCGTTTCTGGAGCCGTTGCTCGACTTGCACGTTTTGCTGGAAGCCGATTCCCGCGCTAGGGCATTGCAACTGCTGCGAGAGTTGCCTGCTGACGAAGCGACGGATAC
>JBBSHC010000696.1:0-2711 GCA_038253425.1 Leptolyngbyales cyanobacterium
AGCTCATAAAGCCGACGGTATTCACCCAAAGGAATTCTCAAATCTTGTGATTCTTTTACCAGCACTTGTTCATGTTTTAGCGGATCTTTATAGCTACTAACTTTAGTAAAGCTTTCCTCTAGCTTTTCAAGCTCCTGTGTCTGTAGTTCCTCAACAGAGGCTTCTTGATCTTGTTGGCTCTCTGCTTGTGGTTGATCGTCCATAACACCTTAAGTCAGCCTGGGCAGGATTTTGTTGAATTTATTTTATCAGGAGTAGGAGGAATTAGCGATCGCTCAACCTACATAAACACCAAGCTAGCGCAAAGAGTCTCCCGGAAAACTGATACTGAGTAAGCAATAAGCAGGTAGAGCCTTTTATGTATAAGCGCGATCGCCGTGACCCAATTACTTGAGCGAATCACTGGACTGGTTTTATGTGCCCAATGTGTCGTCTATGTTGAATGGAACGTTTCGACGATCGTATGTGCTGTGGCAAGAGTTTATTGCACCGCTCATTGTGCTGGAGTTTGTGTCGGGCAATGGCGCTGAGGAGCGAGACAGAACGCCGTGGACACATCCCTCCATGGGCGTAGAGCTGGGCATCTGGCAGGGACACTACCTCAATCTAGAGTTGCCCTGGCTGCGCTGGTAGGATGCTCAAGGCAACCTGCTACTGAATGGGCAGGAGAAGGCGGCACTGGCAGAGGTACGAACCGAACAAGCAGAGCGCCCGCTAGAGCAGGCAGAAACTCAACTAGAGCAAGAACGCCGCGATCGAAACGGTTAGCTGCCTTGCTCAAAGCACAGGGCATCGACCCGGACGTATGATGCGTTAGGCTGTTTGCCTACTCTCGACGTTCCCATGACCATTGATTTCACCAACACCAACCTGATCTGGACTTCGATTCTGGCGGAAACGCTCTATCGACTGGGGTTGACCATCGCGATCGTGTGTCCCGGTTCTCGATCGGCTCCTCTCGCGATCGCGTTTGCCAACCATTCCCACATTGAAGCCATTCCCCTGCTGGATGAGCGATCGGCATCGTTTTTTGCCTTAGGCATTGCCCGTCAAAGCCATCGTCCGGTTGTGCTGATCTGCACCTCTGGCACCGCAGGCGCAAACTTCTACCCTGCTGTCATTGAGGCAAAAGAAAGCGGTGTCCCGTTGTTAATTTTGACCGCCGATCGCCCACCCGAACTGCGCGATTGCAACGCCGGACAAGCGATCGACCAGCATAAGCTCTATGGTGCCTATCCCAACTGGCAAACCGAACTGGCAATCCCATCGCTGGAACTGCCCATGCTCGCCTACCTCCGGCAAACCCTCATCCACGCCTGGGGAAAAGCGCTCTATCCGGTTCCTGGAGTCGTTCACCTCAATCTCCCCTTCCGCGAACCCCTTGCTCCCACTCCCCAACCTCAAGCCCAAGCCCTTGCCACCACCTTCAACACCCAAGCCTTCTTCGCCTCCATCAATCCGTTTCAGCAGCCAGTAGCCAGCAGCCAGCAGCCAGACTCATTACTTTTACCTTTTACCTTTTACCTTTTACCTTCCTCCCCCACTCCCCACTCCCCCAACGGCATCATCATCGCGGGTTCAGATCAACCCCAAGCGCCCGAAGCTTACTGTCGCGCGATCGCTCAACTCTCCCAAACCCTCGGCTATCCAGTGCTGGCAGAAGGACTCTCGCCCCTGCGAAATTACGCCGACCTCAACCCCAATCTGATCACGACCTACGATTTGATCCTGCGAAATTCCACGCTGGCAGAAAAACTGGCACCCGCAACCGTGATTCGTATTGGTGGAATGCCGACCAGCAAGCAACTTCGCACATGGTTAGATGAAATACAGCCGCGTCAGTGGATCATCGACCCCGATGGGCGCAACCTCGATCCACTGCATGGCAGAACAACGCACTTACGCATGTCGATCGACGCGTTCCTTCAGATACTTTCTGAGCAGCCACCGATCCAAACGCCATACCTCGATCGCTGGCGGGTAGTAGAAACTCAGGTCAGGCAAGCTATAGACCAAACGATGCACGAGACAGAAACTCTGGTTGAAGGCAAAGCGGCATGGTTGCTCTCTCAGGTGCTACCAGCGGGAACGCCATTGTTCATCAACAGCAGTATGCCCGTGCGGGATGTCGAGTGGTTTTGGGCACCGGGAAACTCCCACGTGCAGCCGTTTTTCAATCGAGGCGCAAATGGTATTGACGGCACACTTTCAACAGCGTTGGGCATCGCTCATCGCCAGCAAAGTAGCGTGATGCTCACAGGTGATCTGGCGCTCTTGCACGATACCAACGGCTTTTTGCTGCGATCGCACCTTCACGGACACCTGACAATTGTTTTAATTAATAATAATGGGGGTGGCATTTTCGAGATGCTGCCGATCGCGCAAAATAATCCCTCCTTTGAAGAGTTTTTTGCCACACCCCAAGCGATCGATTTTGCCCAACTCTGCGCGACCTATGGGGTTGAACATGAACGCATTACAACCTGGCAACAGCTAGAACAGCGACTGAATCCATTACCCGCCAACGGCATTAGGGTCTTGGAGCTAAACACCGATCGCAAAGCCGATGCCCAATGGCGACAGAAGCATCTGGGTGCGTTTGCCGCTAATATCAGCATTTAGCCGTCAGCTATCAGCGGTTAGCTTTAGTTTCCCGCCGCCGCTGCTTCCTCCGCCTCTCACTCCTCCCCCCCTCACTCCTCTGCCTCTCA
>JBBSHC010000697.1:0-2706 GCA_038253425.1 Leptolyngbyales cyanobacterium
CAGGTGGTGAGCCATGCCTATAAAGAACTGACGCAGCACTATCCGCAGCCCGGTTGGCTGGAGCACGATCCAGAACAAATCTGGCGCGATACCTGCTGGGTGGTGCAGCGCGCGATCGCAGACGCCAAGCTTCAACCCAATGATATTCACGCGATCGGGTTGACGGTGCAGCGTGAAACCTGCCTGCTGTGGGATAAGACCACTGGCAAGCCTTTGCATAACGCGATCGTCTGGCAAGACCGACGTACCGCCCCCCTCTGCCAGCAGTTGCAGTTGCAGGGCTATGGATCAGAGATTTACGATCGCACGGGGCTAATCATCGACGCATACTTTTCTGCCACAAAACTTATCTGGCTGGCGGAAAATGTGGTGCCTCAGTCAGGCATTTCGTCCGATCGCATTCTGGCAGGCACGATCGATACCTGGATTCTGTGGCGCTTAACCGGAGGCAGTGTTCACGCTACGGACGCCAGCAACGCCAGCCGCACCATGCTGATGAACTTGACGACTCGCGCCTGGGATGACACGTTACTCGCTTTGTTCAACCTTCCGGCTCACTGGTTACCCACAATCCAGCCGAGTCTGGGTGTGTTTGGCGTCACCGATCCAACGCTATTGGGAGCAGAAATTCCGATCGCCGCAATGCTGGGTGATCAGCAAGCATCACTGTTTGGGCATGGGTGCGATCGTCCGGGTTTGGTGAAATGCACCTATGGCACAGGCTGCTTTTTGGTGGCGCATACGGGTTCCGCGATCGTTCGTTCGCAGCAGCAGCTCATTTCTACCGTTGCCTGGACGCAAGGCAGCGCGTCCAAAACACCCGCCACAGTTGGTTACGCGTTGGAAGGCAGCATGTTTACTACCGGAGCCTGCATTCAATGGTTGCGCGATGGCATGAAACTGATTAACACGGCAGCAGAAACGGAGTCGTTAGCAGCGCAGGTAACTGATACAAACGGTGCTTACTTTGTCCCTGCTTTGAGTGGCTTGGGTGCGCCCCATTGGGATATGACGGCACGGGGAGCCTTCTTCGGTCTAACGGCTGGCGTCCAACGAAATCATCTAGTACGGGCAGTGCTAGAAGCGATCGCCTATCAGGTGAAAGAAGTTGTACAGGCGATCGATGTTTGCAGCAGTACACCAGTGCAACGGCTAAAAGTAGACGGTGGAGCCTGTGCCAATGATTTCCTGATGCAGTTTCAGGCAGACGTGCTAGGGATTGCCCTTGAGCGTCCGCAAATGCGCGATACTACGGTGCAGGGCGCTGCCTTTGCCGCTGGCTTAGCGATCGACTTGTGGGATGAAGCGACGATCGAGCAGACTCGTCAGATCGAGCGGGTTTTCACACCGGGGCATGGTGCGGCTCAGGCAGTAGCAAACTTTGCACGCTGGCAAAAAGCGGTCGATCGCGCCAAACACTGGGTAGAAGAGTAACTGGGGCAGAAGAGTAAACGCAACGGGTGCCGCTAAAAGAACAATTACACGCCCATCTCATGCAGCTTGCGCGCGAACGTGATCCTTATCTGGCAACAGCAGGACATTTTTTTGTGCGCGAGTATATTCGTGCTCAGTTAGCCCAATGGGGTACTGTTGAGACCCATGCCTTTCAGGAACAGGGTAGAACGTTTCAGAATTTGATTCTAAATTTACCCGCTCTTCAAAGCCATGCTAATGAGCGATCGTCCCCCAGAGCAACGCCTAAAGCACCAATTTTGATTGGTGCCCACTATGATGCGGTACCCGGTTCGCCTGGAGCCGATGACAACGCCACTGGCGTAGCAGTGCTGCTGGAACTCGCGCGTTTGTTGACGACCACCCCCGCACGCTACCCGATCCGGCTGGTAGCCTTTGACCTCGAAGAAACTAGCTACGATCGCGCGGGTAGCACCCACTACGCCGGGTTTCTTCAGCAAGAACCCTTGCGGCTCATGCTTTCGCTAGAAATGCTCGGCTATTGTGACGCAACACCCGGTTCCCAGCGTTACCCGGCAGGATTGCACTACTTTTACCCCGATCGGGGTAATTTCATTGGGCTGATTGGCAACCTCAAGACCATACCCGATCTCATTCGGCTCAGCCGCAGTATGCGGTCTCATGTGCCTTGCGAGTGGCTGCCTGCCGGAAGGCGCGGACTCATCGTACCGGAGACCCGCCGCAGTGATCATGCCGTTTTTTGGGATCGCGGCGATCGGGCGTTAATGGTGACTGACACATCCTTTCTTCGCAATCCTCACTATCACAAACCCAGCGATCGCCTAGAAACCCTCGATTTAGCTTTTCTGACGAATGTTTGTCGCGGTCTTGCCTGTGGTATTCAACAGTTGTAAGTAGGAATCCTTTATCACTTCCAGAAGAAACGTACACACTCAAACATAGATTTTAGCCTTTGTTTTATTGCCTTGCCTGCGACCCACAAACCTGGCTGAGAGTCACAAAACGCTAATCAATCAATCGTACTGAATGCCTGTCGGTCTATCAGGAAGCATCTACCCGAACTAACGATTGAAGGCGTTTAATGAGTCTCATAAAAGCAGCTCTATCGTTTGCTTTAGCTGCAAGCAATCTGTAAGCGATGCTGAATCCTCTGCCTCTCAGTCTGTCTTCTGCCCTTAAAAAAGGCTTCGGCTGCTGTCGTCAAACTCGCTTTTATGTCTCTCTATCGCTCTTTAAAGTATTCTTTAACCGATCCTGCTGCCGCCTAAAAAG
>JBBSHC010000698.1:0-2701 GCA_038253425.1 Leptolyngbyales cyanobacterium
AAACCGTTCTACCCGATCGGCGGAAATCTTGCCTGCGGTATGGGCAGCGTTGACCTGCTGCACCGCTTCGGCAAGAAGAGTCGATCGCGCCTCCTCCGTTTTCTTTAACAACCGTGCTACGTCTAGCTCAACGCCCACAATTCCCGCTTGTGCCAAAAGCTGTTCTAGCTGTTCGGTCGTCTTTTTGACATGAGACCCAACGATTACAGCCCCAGGTTTGCCGTTGCGAACATAATTTGCCATTGCTTCAGGCGCGATCGGCTGCGGAGGCAAGGCTGCCAATGCGGTTAGCAAACTTGCTGCACTGCGAAAGAGAAACCGTTTGCCCTGAGCTGCTGCTGCCAGTACATCGGCGGCAAAGCGATTCAGGTCGTCCTGAGTTTCTGCATCCACCACACCACATTGGTTGTCATGAAGCTGCATCAAGCGATCGAGCACGCCAGCCTGGATGTCTTTTAACAGAAACCGTTCTACCCGATCGGCGGAAATCTTGCCTGCGGTTTTCTCCGCCACATAATCCGGCAAGTAGCTATGGCGATAGCCAAACACTGAATCACGCGCAAACTCAGTTTCATGCACAGGCGTATCAACCCCGTCTACCTTGAGGTAATGGATGCTGTCTTTCGTGGTGCGTCCCCCTTCAAAAAAGGCAGGCGTGAGGAAATGAGCATCGAAGGGACCGAGTTCCTCGGCAATCACATCCGTCTCAATCGGGTAGTGCCCGCGCAGAGTCGAGTCCGATCGGCTCACGACCAGAAAATCATGGATATGCTCAAGCGCGATCGCCGCTTTCAGGTTGTGACAAACCTCTCGCGTCACTGCTGCTGCCTTCTCTGGAGGCAACGCCCGCGTATTCGTCAGCACGAAAAAAATGGGTGCATCGTCTGCCAAGCCCAACCGAAGCGTTTCCACATCCCACTGCATCAGCAATAGGCAACTGTGAACCGTCTGCGACCCCGTTGGATCGTCGTCCAGAACAATAATTTTCGGTTGGGTGGTGATGGCTGTCATGGGCGATCGTTGGAGAACTCTGCTTATTATCCCGCGAGTTGGATGGGAGAAACCAGAGGAAGCGTTTAGGGTGTAAAGAGAAAAAGGGCTGACCGCTGACCGCTGACCGCTGCAAGCTAAAGGATGAGGGCTGAAAATGACGATCGGCGTTTGGGTTCTGGGCGACCAACTGTGGGCAGAACAGGCAGCGTTGCAAAGCTGTGTGGATCAGCAAAACTCGACCCCTGTACTTTTCATTGAGTCATTAGATCATGTGCAAGAGCGACCGTATCATCTGCAAAAGCTGGTGCTGGTGTGGTCAGCCATGCGACATTTTGCCGAAGAACTAAGACAGGCAGGATGGGCAGTCACCTACGAGCAGGCAGAGGCTTTTCAAACACCGCTGAACACCTGGATCACGCAGCATCAGATTACCGAACTGCGGGTGATGACACCGAACGATCGCCCTTTTACTCGCCTGATCGAATCTCTCCCACTCCCCTGCACCGTTACCCTCGTACCCAACAATCATTTCATCTGGAGCGACGCTGACTTCAGGGCATGGGCGGGCGATCGCAACCGTCTGGTGATGGAAGACTTCTACCGAGAAGGTCGTTGCCGCTGCAATCTTCTGATGGCAGGCAAGCAACCGTTGGGCGGTCGCTGGAACTTTGACCCGGAAAACCGCAAACCGCCCAAAGGCAAACTGGCACTGCCCGAAGCCCTCTGGTTTGCACCCGATGCCATCACGCAGGACGTGATTGCTTGGGTCAAGCAAAGTGACCACTTCAAACCCTACCAGCAGTACTGGCACAGCGAACCGTTCTAGTGGGCAGTCACGCGTGAGCAGGCGCTTCAGGTCTTGCATTTTTTCATCACCATGCGCCTCTCGGCTTTTGGTCTCTACCAGGATGCAATGGTGACGGGTGAAACCACGATGTGGCACGCCATGCTGTCGCCGTACCTCAATCTTGGACTTCTGCACCCACTCGAAGTTGTAGAAGTAGCCGAGCAAGCCTATCTCGACCATCCAGACTGGAGCCTCAGCAGTGTCGAAGGCTTCATTCGCCAGGTTTTAGGCTGGCGAGAATATATGCACGGCGTTTACAGCTTTATGAGCGACGACTACCCAGAACGCAATTGGTTCAACCATACTCAGCCGCTCCCCAATTTTTACTGGACAGGCGAAACACCCATGAATTGTCTGCATCAGATCCTTACACAGGTGAAGGAGACTGGTTACGCCCATCACATTCAACGCCTGATGGTATTAAATAACTTTGCGCTCATTGCAGGCATTGCGCCCCAAGCCATTGAAAATTGGTTCCATGCGGCGTTTGTGGATGCTTACGATTGGGTCATGCAAACGAACGTCATTGGTATGGGGCAGTTTGCCGATGGCGGCGTGCTGGCATCTAAACCCTACGCTGCCTCTGCCAACTACATCAACAAAATGAGCGACTACTGCGGCAAGTGCGCTTACAACCACAAAGCCCGCACAGGCGAAAAGGCTTGTCCCTTCAATTTCTTTTACTGGGATTTCCTCGATCGCCACCGCGCTAAACTCACTTCTCAGGGTCGCATGAGTTTTATCCTCAAAAACCTGGATAAGCTGGCACCGGAAGAGTTAGAGGCGATCAGACAGGAAGCGATCGCGTGGCATGAAGATGAAAATAGCAGAGAGATGAGAACCAAAAATAGAAAATAACAA
>JBBSHC010000699.1:0-2698 GCA_038253425.1 Leptolyngbyales cyanobacterium
AAAGAGAACCGAGTAGAGCATGGTGCCTACTAACCCCAGAAAAACAAACGCACCAATCGATACCAGAAAACTAAACAAGTCATCCACACGTTGAGCTTCTGCGGTTGCCTGGGGCGGCATCCAGGTGTAAGCTTGCTGCCCAGTCCAATGACTAATGAGCATTACTCCCGCGATGAAAATAGCCAGTAGAAAGTATTCGAGAACCTTTAACATTTCGATTTCGTACCAGTGCTGCTTCGACTTATTGATATCGCTGACTCAAGTAGCGAGCATACTTTAGTAGAGAGTAGCAGGTTTCACGTCTGGCTAGAGAAGGGCTATAAGCTGCCTACCTCCAAATATCCTCTCGAATATCCTGTGTTGTTACTTTAGAGAATTCTAAACACGCTTTGACAGAAACAACTTCTATCTGAAGCATAAGCAAAATTTCACTTCTATTTCATTTTCTGATGAAACCCTTCCATAGTAGGGCTGCTGCCACTCTAACTACAGACAGGCTTTTAATTGAAGAAAAAGCTTCATAATTTAATCGCTGTTGCGCCTTTGCGATCGCTCCTGACTTTAGAAAGCTTTGGAGTCTTGTTGGGTTCTGATTGCAACTCAGTAATGCTTGCTCTATAGAGTGAACCAATTTTGGAATATGGCTAATTCCACACCTTGCAAACAAAATTTAGAGTTGATGCCAAAGTCTTTTCCAGCCATTTCTGATTATGGCGTAATCGGCAACTGCCATACCGCCGCCCTGGTCAGTCGAGAGGGATCGACCGATTGGTTGTGTCTACCGCGCTTTGACTCTCCCTCTTTATTTGCTCGCATTCTTGACTTGGAGCGAGGCGGCTTTTGGTCAATTCAACCCGCTACTGCCTTTGAAAGTAGCCCTGAGTATTTAGCTCATACCAATGTGCTAAAAACGACCTTCACCTGTGATGAGGGCAAAGTGGCGATACTGGACTTTATGGAAATCATCGATCGCCATCAGATGCAGCATCCCCATGCACCGGGTAGAGTGATTCGGATCGTGGAGGGATTGGAAGGGGCAGTTGAGATCATTTGCATCTGTGCTCCCCGTCCTGGTTATGCCCAAGCTATGCCTCAAATTCAGGTTTTGGGTCGTCAAGCAAAATTTGATCAGTTTCAGGTGAATGCTCCGGCAGATTGGCAATTGGATGTCCAAACGCAACAACTGAACTGCCGCTTGACGCTTCACGCAGGCGATCGCGTTGCCTTTATCTTAGCCGCTCAAGACTCCGCCACTCAAGACAGCCCAACCCTTCCTCCCAATCCGCATGATGCGTTAGAAGCAGCGATCGCCTTCTGGCAAACCTGGGCAGATCAGTGTACCTATCGAGGGCGCTACCGCGATGTGGTGATTCGCAGTGCCTTGGTGCTGAAGCTGATGACCTATGCACCAACTGGAGCGATCGTCGCGGCACCCACAACCTCTCTCCCTGAAGAAATTGGGGGTGAACGCAATTGGGATTATCGCTACACCTGGATTCGCGATGCCTCCTTCACGCTCTACGCGCTGCTGCTAGCAGGCTACTTTGATCACGATCGCCCCTTTTTCGATTGGTTAGAGCGTACCGTTCAGGTTGAAAAAACGGGCATTCAAATTCTCTACCCCATCACCTCAGACGGGCAAACTGTTGAGCGAACATTGGATTATTTGCAAGGCTACCGCAATTCTCGCCCTGTACGTATTGGTAATCAGGCTGTTGGGCAAGTGCAGCTTGATGTTTATGGTGAAGTGTTGAGCGCCGTTCACTTTGCTTGGAAAACCGGAAAATACGACCCGTCTGGACTCTGGAATGACATTCATCCCATGCTGGATTGGATTGTCGAGCATTGGCAAGAACCGGGTAATGGTATTTGGGAAATGCGTGGCGCAAAACGGCATTTTGTCTACGGTAAAGCCATGCTGTGGGTGGCGTTAGACAGTGGCATTGAGATGGCAGAAACGCTGCATTTGCCGGGAGATTGCGATCGCTGGCAACAGGTACGCGATGAAATTCGGGCAGAAGTGCTGGACAAAGGCTGGAGCGAAAAACTACAGGCATTCAAGCAATCGTATGAGGATGAAACGCTCGATGCATCCAATCTACTGCTGCCGATAGTGGGTTTTATTGAAGGCACCGATCCACGTATGGTTTCCACAATTGATGCCACGATCGAGCAGTTGGTTTCTGATGGCTTATGCTACCGCTATCGCAACGCTCCTGATGGAGTCAAAGGTAAAGAAGCCTCATTTGTCCTCTGTACTTTTTGGTTGATCAACGCGCTAATTCTGGCAAAGCGTGTGGATGAAGCAGCTAGCTGGTTTGAGCAAATGCTGACTCGCAGTACGCCTTTGGGGTTATTTGCTGAAGAAATTGATCCCACTAGCGGTGAACAATTAGGCAACTTTCCGCAAGCCTTTTCTCATATCGGTGTGATTAATGTAGCAGTTTCGCTAGCTCATGTTGGTCATACAGGCGATGTCCAGCCTCAACACAAGAAAGCTGCTGCTACAGCAGGTCGAGGCGGGGGGGGAGCCACATCGAAAGCGAGATCGGTTCAGACTGCCCCGGCACAACAAACACATTCATTGTCTTAGGAAGGGAGAGCAATGATTCCACTCTGGTTACAGGCAGGCTTTTGGGGATTGTTAGCAGGTTCCTCTCTGCTGCTGGGGGCAGGAATTGGTTATTACGCAAAGATT
>JBBSHC010000700.1:0-2690 GCA_038253425.1 Leptolyngbyales cyanobacterium
GCGATAGCTCAACTTCGTCGCCATCTCATCTAAATACTTGCGAGATAGCGACAGCATTTCGTCGTTGAAATCTACGCCAATGACGCGCCCTGTTGCACCCACTTTCTGCGCCAGGATGTAGCAGTTCTTTCCAGCACCGGAACCCAAGTCAACGACTGTTTCACCCACTCCAACATATTTAGTGGGATCACCGCAGCCGTAGTCTTTCTCGATGATTTCGGCAGGCAGTTTTTCAAGATACTGGGCATCGTAACCATCCGTAGGGCAACAGAGCAAGGCTTCCGGTTGACGTGCTCCGGCTTCGTAGCGCTGTAATACTGCCTGTTCAACATCATAAGTTGACTCCGATGGTTCGCAGCAGACGGTCTGTTCGGCAATGTCAAGCGTCATATCTTTTTCCACGATCGAGCGTTGTCAGGCTCAGCGACTTCAGTTCCAGTCTAATGGCTGTGACGGTTGTCTGGATGCGTCCTTGCGGAAAACATTGAAACCATTAGGCAAGCCAGCCAAGCGTCTGCGCCAGAAAGCCAACGATGCCGCCAGCCAGAACTAACCAAACAGAATTGACTTTAAAGCGGAAAACGACGATCGCGCTTACTGACGCGATCGAAACAGTCAACCAATCGACCAATGTTGCGTGCGCCAGTGTGTAAGTAACGACTGCCATTAACCCTAGAGAAGCAGCGTTGACGCCATCCAGGAAGCCGCTTGTCCACACAGAGGTTCGTAATTTGGGCACCCAGGGGTTAACGAGTGCCACCAGAATGAAGGCTGGCAAAAAAATGCCGATAGTGCCCGCGATCGCGCCTGCGTGACCCGCCAGCAGATAGCCAATGAAGGTGGCTGTCGTAAAGAGTGGACCGGGGGTTAGCTGCCCGATCGCCACGGCATCTAAAAGCTGTTGCGCGGTGAGCCAGTGCGTGCGTTCCACCAGATCGCGCTGCAAAAAAGCAAGCAGCACATAGCCGCCACCATAAAGCACAGACCCAATCTTAAGAAAGACAAGAAATACCTGGAGCCACGTTGCTTTTGCGGCTACTGCGGTAGTAATAGCGCCAGTCTTTGCCAACACACCCGGCATGGGCAGTAGCATTGTCATGCCTGAACCACCCTGACGCCGCCGGTACAACATCACACCCAAACCCGCTACCAGCAGCAGCACAACCTCGTTCACATTCAAGACGAACGCAACGATGACCGCGATGCCTGCGATAATGGTGGGTTTATCTTTAAGCGCCGCTTTACTCAGCTTCCAGAGTGCCTGAAGCACGATCGCAATCATGACGGGCTTCACGCCATAGAGCAGCCAGCCCACTGCGGGAATAGTCTGAAACCGGACATAAACGGCTGCCAATGCCCACACAACCAGCATTGCAGGCAGAATGAAACACGAGCCAGCGATGAGCAGCCCTCTCCAACCTGCGCGATCGTAGCCGATGTGGATGGCTAATTCGGTCGAGTTGGGGCCCGGAATCAGGTTTGTGATGCCCAATAAATCGAGCAGGTGTTCTCGGCTCATCCATTGCCGTCGTTTGACCACCTCATCGTCCATCATGGCAACGTGAGCAGCAGGACCACCAAACGCGATCGTTCCTAGCTTGAGAAAGACCCACGCCAGTTCACCTAACCGTTGCTGTTTTTGCGCGGTAGTGAGCTGGTGATAAGGTTTACCTTGCGCTGTTACCAGCCTTTCTTCCTGAAACTCAGACATCGATCACCTTAGTCACACTGAATCATGCACATGCGCCCTCAAATGGTGGTGAGACAACGAAAAATTTAATTGTGATCCGTTGTTCTTCACCTGTTTACAGATTATTTCTCATCTCGTAGCCCCAAACCCACATTGATACGCTTTAGTGATTGCCACCCTCAGCCTTGCGTTCCCAATACAAAAGCCGTGGTAGTTGCGATAGGTCTAACGCATAATTTGCCGTCCACAAGACTATTTCTAGCAGCAGTAGAGTCCGAATCACGGTCAGATCAGCAGCAGCATTCAGCCATACCAGAACTTCGTAGAGCTGCCAGATGCGGTAAGGCAAGTATAGATAAGGCACCATCACAAAAACGGTGGATTTGAACCGACGAAGTGCCACGCTCTCGGAGAGAATTTGCAAGCCCAGCATCAAAAAATACGATAGCAGCAGCAGGACTACGCTGGTGTAACCCTGCCAGAGACCCCACGCCAGCCCAACTAGTGGTAGACCTACGCCACCAATTTGGACAGTCAAAAACCAGACCCTGAACCAACCAGGCAGTGGATGCGGTAGCTCATAGGGCTTTGCATCGTTCCACGCCCAACCCACCACGGCAAAAAATGACGTAGCAGCCACAAAGAAAAGCGCGTTTTCGTAGAGAAGGTTGAATGGCACGGTTGTTGACGTACTTGCAGCAGCGATCGATTGAATAAGGCTAGTTGGTTGCTTATTAAGTGTTGGATAGCGGCTCTGGTTTGTGGACTTTGAGGTTTATGAGCAGCCTTTTACTGGTAGTCCTTAGCCGCTTTCAATGCCTCAATGATCTGCACGTTTGCTTTCGGAAACGGATATTGGTCTAACTCTGTCAACGTTACCCATCGCACTTCATCACAGGCGATCGCTTGGGGTTCACCACTTGTATGGCGGCATTGGTGCACATTGAGCGTCACGCGGAAGTGAGTATACGCATGATCAATCACAATTAAGCGATCGCCC
>JBBSHC010000701.1:0-2686 GCA_038253425.1 Leptolyngbyales cyanobacterium
AACGTGTAAAAGACGATGGACTATTGGTTTGAAGGTCCTTTAGACTTGTGGAAAACTTGTGGAGAAATAACGGTTATTTACACAGAGTATTTATACCTAGAAGTTCTTCCCACGATCGCTGACGGTTTTCTACAGGTTTTCCACAATGTTTTCCACAGAATAGTGTAGGGTTTTCCACAAGCTTTTGGCTACTTTACAGTTCGCAACGATTTTCTTGGCAAAAATTTACATTTTGCTAAACTAGATCAGGCGTTCTCCACAACCAGCCGATCGATGATTCATAAGGGAGGCTGATCAATTGGTACATCCGATCGAGTTGGGTGGGTACGCTTTACAAATTAGGCTTCGCAAAAGCAGGAGCGATCGACTTTTACTAGTGGCTTCGGGTTGTCTTACACAAACCTGTGTCACGTCATTGAAAGCCGCTAGCGCTAAACGACAAGCCTGTAGCTACAGCAAAAGCTTGGCGCTAGCGGCTAGGGCTAAACGGACGCGTGCCAGGTCTATCTGCTATAGCCATAGCCATTCTGGTTAGGACGGGGTGCAGGGGTTCCACCCCTGGCTGAGGGCATTGCCCCCACACCCCCTTTGATCCCAATGTCCTAAGCCCTGTGGCAGCGGCTATATCTGGTCTGTCCGCTATGAAGATGGACTGTCGCTAACGCAGGAAAAGGTGGGAGACGCAGCGGCACTTCTCCTCTGCAATGGTTAGGACTTACGCAACGATCCCCGGCTTATACGATGGGGTTTTATGGCTGAGTTTTAGCAGTCG
The DNA here is from genome assembly GCA_038253425.1 of Leptolyngbyales cyanobacterium. Lineage (GTDB taxonomy): Bacteria > Cyanobacteriota > Cyanobacteriia > Leptolyngbyales > Leptolyngbyaceae > Stenomitos. The sequence goes on from JBBSHC010000701.1 coordinate 773, forward strand.
GCGATCTAAACACCTTACACGTAAGTCCTAATGGGTTTGTTGCCTCGTCGCTTTTCGCCTACTTGCGGGATTGACAGGCGAGGTTGATGCGATCGCCGAGTTGCCGCAGCGTTTGCGCCATGCTGGGATCGTTTTCCTTTAACTGGGCAATCTTGTCGCAGCTATACATCACGGTTGTGTGGTCCTTACCGCCAAATTCCTCGCCGATTTTGGGCAAGCTCAGGTCTGTATGGTGGCGCATCAAGTACATGCCAATCTGTCGTGCCACGCTGATTTCGCGGCGGCGGGAGCTGCCTTTTAGGTCTTCGACTGAGACATCAAACGCTTCGGCGATCGCTAGAATGACGGCTTCGGGTGATGCTTCTACCTTCTCCACAGGCGGATTCAGCACAGGCGCGATGTTTTCTACTGTCATGGGCAAGCCAGAGATAGAAATGTAGGCAACGGCTCGAATCAACGCTCCTTCGAGTTCGCGAATGTTGTTGACATAGCTGGAGGCGATGTATTCAATCACATCCCGTGGCAGGCGCATGTTTTCGTATTCGGCTTTCTTTTGCAGAATTGCCATCCGGGTTTCCAGGTCGGGCGGTTGGATGTCGGCAATTAAGCCCATTGAGAAGCGCGAACAGAGCCGTTCTTGCAGGCGGGGGATCTGGTTGGGTGGGCGATCGGAGGCGAGTACAACCTGTTTGCCCGTTTCGTGAAGCGTGTTAAAGGTATGGAAAAATTCTTCCTGGGTGTACTCCTTGCCTTCAATGAACTGAATGTCATCGACCAGTAGCACATCGACCGCACGATACCGTTCTTGAAAGCTCTGGCGGCTGTCTTTGCGAATAGCGGTAATGAGGTCGTTGGTGAACTGTTCGGTGGAAACGTACACAATCCGCGATGTGGGGCAGATTTCGAGCCGATAGTGCCCGATCGCTTGCATCAAATGGGTTTTACCCAACCCAACGCCACCACAGAGAAAGAGGGGGTTAAATTCTCGTCCGGGCGATTCTGCCACTGCGAGAGAGGCAGCGTGCGCCATGCGATTGTTGGCACCGACTACCAGGCGCGAGAACACGTACTTAGAGTTCAAATCACTCCGAGGCGCGTTGCCATTACTGGGTGTTGCAAATTGGCTAGGGGACGGTGGTTCTGGCAGGTTGGACTGGGGCGGTAAGGGCCAGAACATATCCGGGTTGTCTGTGGTGGCATCATCGCCCTGCGCGATCGTGATGTGAATGTCGATCGGATGACCCATCACTTCTTGCACCACTTCGGTGATGGTCTTGATGTAGTACTTTTGCAGCCAGTTGCGGGCAAAGGGGTTAGGAGTGCGAATGACCAGGCAGTTGTCGTCCAACTGTTCGGCGATCGCTGTTTTGATCCAGGTTTCAAACGTGGGACGGCTTAGTTGAAGCTGCAAGCGCTCCAGCACCTGCACCCAAAGACTTTCAAGCGTAATCTCGACCACAAATCTCTACCCCTTACCTGAAAATGGCAACGTTAAGCTCAGTAGAGCAGCAATACAGACCTGGTTGCGCTGAACAGCAACGATCGTACGGCTCTAATAAAGATGCACCGAAACCCACGCGATCGCAAGCTTGATACGAGTAACCCAACAAGAGAAAATATAAGTTTAAGTTTGTGACTAACTCTACATCTAGCGTTTGATCGATTTAGCTAGTTCAACAGACAGCGTACCAGACTTTACAAAGGGCGATCATCCTCAGGGCGATCGATCCAGACGATTAGACGATCAACTATAGCGGCTCTGGCTTGTTCACCACTACTGCTTGAATTACCCATTTTTTGAATCTATCCCTTGACGAAGCGTTACTTGGACTGTCTATCGTCGCACATTGGTAGCCCTGCGTTAAGCGCAAGCAAAGCATCATGGCATCTAGCACAGATACATCCAGGGGAAGA
>JBBSHC010000702.1:0-2682 GCA_038253425.1 Leptolyngbyales cyanobacterium
ACCTGAATACTTGCTACGATCTGGGAGTCAATAGTTATATTGTCAAGCCCCTGGATTTCCAGCAGTTTCTTGCCGTTGCACGGGATGTTGGTCGTTACTGGATGCTGTTCAACAAGCCTCCCTTACTCCCTTCATGAACGTTTGCGTTATGTCTGAGTACTATCAGTCAACGCTCCAACCAGGGTCAATCATGCCCTCAGGTTTGCATGTGCTGATCGTCGAAGATGTAACAGCCGATGCTGAGCTGATTGCGCTAACCCTAGAAACAGCAAACTTTAGCTTCACCTATGCGGTAACGGATACCCTCGACGAGTGCCAGCGCCTTTTGCAAACGCAGTCTTGGGATGTCGTGTTGGCGGACTATCGGTTGAAGGGGTTCAATGCCTATCAGGTTTTGGCGTTACTTCGGGAATCAAAACAAACAATCCCTTTAATCCTCGTCACTGGCAGTCTGGGTGAAGAAGCGGCTGTGGAGGGCATTAAGGCTGGCATTACTGATTATGTGCTGAAAGATCGGCTCTTTCGGCTGCCCACAGTGCTGCAACGATCGCTGCGTGAGTTTGAGCTCGATCGTCAGCAGCAAGCTGCAATGGTGCAGATTCACCAGCAGGCGCAGCGCGAGGCAATCATCAATCGGATTGTGCAAGCAATGCGTGAAACATTGGTGTTGGACGATGTACTTCAAACAACGGTCAATATGCTGCATGAAGCGCTGCGGCTGAGTCGTTGTGCTGTAGTGCGTCCGAACTTTAATTTTACTGAAATCGTCATCGCTTATGTCAGCGACGCATCCACTGATCGAGCGCTCTTGTTGGGCACTAAGTGTGGTCTGTTTGATGCCTACGAAGCAGTTTTGCTGCAAGGGAAGACCGTTGTTCTTAATAGCGCTGAGGAAATTTTACGATCGCCCGTGCCAACATTAACCGCTCAACTTCACATTCATGCGCTGATGCTGGTGCCGTTAATGTATCAAGAGGAGTTCCTCGGCAAAATTTGTCTGCATCAGTGCGATGAAGATCGCCAATGGACAGCGGATGAGGTATCAATGGTCCGAGCGATCGCTGATCAATGTGCGATCGCGATTCATCAGGCGCAGCTTTTTAATCAGGTGCAGCAGCAGGCGCAGCACGAGCAACTGCTTAACCAGATTGCCTGCATTATTAATTCCAGCCTTGATCCTGACTATATTTTGCAGGAAATCACTCGTTTGACAGGAACGAGCTTTGCCGTCGATCGCGCCTTTATTTTTGAAATTCGGAACGACCATGTACAGGTCTTGGATGAGTGGCGGACGAGCGCCCAGGTACCCTCTATGCTCCATGTTGTCTTTCCCGCCGCTGACTGGAGCGATTTAATCGATCCGCACTCCGATTTTTATGTGCAGCGTGTCTTTCATGCACCTGATTTTGTGGCGGTTGAACCAACTCCAGCCAGACTCATCCAGATTCATGAGTATCAAACGCAATCGATTGTGTCCGTGCCGATTTTTATTCGAGGAGAGTTGTTTGGGGGGCTTTGCCTCAATACAACGCTGGGCCTCCGACGGTTTGCAGACGCTGAGATTCATCTGCTGCAACAGATTGCTGACCATGCCGCGATCGCGCTTTACAACGCTCAAAGCTACGAACGGCTAGAGCAAACTGTGCAAGTACGGACTCAAGAGCTAGAGCGCGAAAAACGCTTGTCTGAAGCAGCAAATCGGGCTAAGAGCGAATTTCTCGCTAACATGAGCCACGAACTACGGACACCGTTAACAGGCATACTTGGTTTTTCAAGCTTACTACTCAAGCAAATTTTTGGTCCTCTCACGGCAAAACAGCAGCAGTATGTTGAGCATATTTCTAGCTGTGGCGACCATCTGCTGTCACTCATCAATGATCTGCTTGACCTATCCAAAATTGAAGCGGGACGTGAAGACCTCACCCTGGAAGCAGTAGACGTTAAAGAACTTTGTACTGCGTGTCTCGCTGTCATTCAAGAACAGGCAGAAAGCCGAGGCTTGCAGGTAGTGCTGACGATCACGCCCGACGTAACGACTTGTGAAGCTGATAGCCGTCGGCTCAAACAAGTTCTTGTAAACCTCCTCTCCAACGCAGTTAAATTTACCGATCGTGGGATGGTTACGCTGACCGTTGAAACCGACCGAGGCAAGCGACTGAGACAAAACAGCAACTCTCAACCTGTTTTTCCAGCGTCGCCGTTTATTCTATTCCATATCACCGATACGGGTATTGGCATTGCCCAGGATGATCTTCCCACGTTGTTTCAGCCCTTTCAGCAACTTGATAGTGGGTTAGACAAAAAGTATCAAGGCACTGGTTTAGGTCTGGCGCTGGCTCGTAAACTTGCTCAACTGCATGGCGGCGATCTAACAGTAACCTCCAAAATTGGTCAGGGTAGCTGCTTTACCCTTTGTCTGCCTGTAGAAAAAGCGGCTAATTGCTGGTACGAAGAGTCGGAGATTAGCGGATAGGTAGAAGATAAAAGGCAAAAGGTAAAAGGCAAAAGGTAAAAGGTAGAAGGTAGAAGGTAAAAGGTAAAAGGTAGAAGGTAGAAGGCAAAAGGCAAAAGGCAAAAGGCAAAAGGCAAAAGGCAAAAGGCATAGACATAGCCATTCTGGTTAGGACGGGATGCAGGGGTGAAACCCCTGGCTGGGGCATTGCCCCCACACCCCCTTTGATC
>JBBSHC010000703.1:0-2681 GCA_038253425.1 Leptolyngbyales cyanobacterium
CTTCATGACTTGATGCATGAACCGATCCCTTTAATTAGTCGGGTTAATTGCTGGCTTAAAACTTTAGACTAGAGACTCTATGCAAATGCCGCTTTCAACAACCGCAACACAGGAATTTCAGCACCCTAGCCCTCAGCATTTATAGTCTGTCGGCATTCAGTCGTTTAGCATTCATGGTGTAAAGTCCCTAGTTTAACGCCTATGCATCACGCTTCGATTCGGACGGCAAACATTTTTCGGGCGATCGCTTTCTACGAACAGCTTGGCTTTCATGTCCAGGAACGGTTTACCACGGGCTATACACTCGCCTGCTGGCTGGAGGGTTTAGACGGACGCATTGAACTGATTCAGATTCCCGAACCGAAACCAGCACCTGATGCCTTTGGGGATGAACATTACGTTGGTTACTACCACCTCTCGTTTGACCTTACTGCTGTTACCGATGATTTAACGACCTGGTTAGAGACGTTGATCGATCGCATCGCAAAAAGTGCTCAGGAGCAGCCCGATCAGCTTCAGCCGCTCAAAGTTTTGCTGCAACCAGAACAGCAAATGATTGGCGATCGGGTCTATGAAGTTACTTTCATCGCCGATCCAGATGGTCTGCCGCTGGAATTTATCCGCGTCATGCATTGAGTTGACAGGGTAGTAGCCTCTCACCCGCATGTGACTCAAACTTTTACGTCCCACGTTCTCGCCATCGTTCAGCGATCGAGACTTGGCGGCACACTGGCAGAATGCGTCAGTCTTTTCCACCCACGTCTTCTCTGCCATCTGATGACATGGTTGCGGCACATTGCCTGATGAAAGGCTGAATGTAACTTATCTCCTCAGGCTGATGCAAACGTCTTCAGCAGCGGACAAACTTGTTATGTAAATTACAAACTTAATTTCAACCTTGTGCATCTTTGTGATCGCAAGGTAAAAGGAGGAAGAATGGCTTTAGGACATCACAAACGCGCAGTTGGTACGTTTTCTCGCTATCAAGATGCAGAAACGGCAATGCACGAGCTAAGAGATAGTGGTTTCCCAATGGATCGTGTCTCAGTTGTTGGAAAAGATGCCGATCGTGCGGCTGACATTGCGGGTACGGATGCAAACCACTTGGATAACAAAGGCAAGCAGGTAGCTCACGATACCCAAGCAGACGAAGGTGCTGCCAAAGGTGCCGCAACCGGTGGGGCTTTGGGTGGTCTCACAGGTTTACTAGTTGGACTCGGCGCGATTGCCATTCCCGGTGTTGGTCCAGTCATGTTAGGGGGTGCTCTGGCAACCGCACTAGCATCAGCTATTTCGGGCGGCGTGATTGGTGCTGCTGCTGGTGGCTTGGTCGGTGGCTTGGTCGGTTTGGGTATTCCTGAAGACCGCGCTAAAGTTTACAGCGATCGCGTATCCAAAGGCGATTATTTGGTGATCGTTGACGGTTCTGAAGAGGAAGTCCGTCGGGCAGAAGGAATCTTGAGCCACCGTGGTATTCAGGAATGGGGCGTCTATGACTCGACTGCCACTAACACTGCTGCGCCTGGTACAGCTTACACAACAGGCGAGACCGCAACGCGACGCGATCCGCTGCTGTAGTAAACAGCTTTTTATAACGTCTGTAGAGGCGTGAGCGATCGCGTCTCTACATCTCTGATAACCAACTTACTCAACGAAAGCTTAGAGGATTAAACCTATGAGAACAATCATTTCTCTGCTGGCAGGCGGCTTGCTCATGGTAAGTGTATCTGCCTGTAACAACGCTAAAACAGCTTCAGATGCCCCTAACGCAACTGATAACAATGGACAAGCATCAACCGCTGCAAACACCCAGACAGCTAAAAACGATGCAACAAGCGATATTCGCAAGAAGCAGATGGAGTCTGATATCCGGGCACGTGAGCAACGCAATGATGCAGGCGGCGATCAGATGAAACGAGCTGATGGCGATCTGGAAAGCGAAGTTCGTACCAAGCTAGAAGCAAACATCCCCAACAGCAAGCTTATTGTAGACGCTAAAGAAGGGGCAGTGACGGTAGCTGGCACAGTAACCAATCAGGCACAACTTACTAAAGTTGAACCGCTGACGAAGCAGATTAAAGGGGTTAAGACCGTTGCAGTCAAAGCAACTGTTGCTTCAGCCACAAAGTAGATAGATTGCTTCAGTGATTTTTGACAAGGGGAGTGCGATCGCACTCCCTTTTTTAGTGACCGTTTTGCCCTAATCAAAAAGAGCGGCGATCGTACTTAAAAGACCAATGTTTGCGTTAAGCTTTTGCCAATAATTTCTGAAAGCAAGCAGAATTTTTCTCCAATCCGCTTTAACGTTCCCAGTCAGCAGTTGAGCAATATTTGCATCCTATCAGTCGCTTTTGACGATCCGCTGCACTGGGGCTGCTATGTCGCTACAACCGTCGTTTCTCAAGGCAATATCAATTTGCCAGTTATTGACGTGCCTCCATATACGCTCGCAGCAATTGATTAATCTGTGTTTGATAGCCCCGACCTTGTGACTTAAACCACTTCAATACATCGCTATCAATGCGAAGTGTAACTTGAGCCTTGGTTTTTGTAGCAGGTAAACCCCGCCGTACTACCGCCTTTGCAAACATTTCTGGCGTAATTTCTGAACAATCTGATAAGTCAATATCTTCATCGCTCATCGCATCCAATCTTTGCCAATCAGTTTGAGAGTTGCTCGA
>JBBSHC010000704.1:0-2681 GCA_038253425.1 Leptolyngbyales cyanobacterium
AGTGACTAATGCTAGTCATCAAGAAGGCTGGTTGTGCAAACAAAGCACAGAAATACCTGCAAGCGTACAAACCTTGAGTAGCACTTCAGTCTACGGTCTTTCGTTGTACTGCATCGCGCCAGTTCACAGCTAGCGACTAACAATTCATTCGTGATGGGGAGATGCCGTGTTTTTTAGTGTGGTCATTCCGACCTACAATCGCAAACCAATTTTAGAAAAATGCCTGAAAGCGCTCGAACAGCAGCAGTTTGATGCCGCCGCGATCGCGGGTTACGAAGTGGTTGTCGTGGATGACGGCTCCACCGATGGCACTGTAGACTGGCTGCAAAACGCCAGTAGCTTTCCCCACGTGCGCCTCTTTCAGCAAAATCACCAGGGTCCTGCCGCTGCCCGCAATCTCGGAGTCGAAAAAGCCACTGGCGACACCATCATCTTCATCGACAGTGATCTCGTTGTCACCGAAGTCTTCCTCCAGGCACACGCCGAAGGTCTTCAAAGCGGTCAGGAGCCAGAGATCAGAAGTCAGAAGTCAGAAGTTGAAAATCAAAATCAACTCATACCTCACAACTCCCCCTCCTCTGCCTCTGCCTCCCCCTCTTCCCTCCCCTCCCCTGTCTTCACCTACGGTCGCGTCATCAACACCGCCAACTTCGACGATCCCACCGCAGAGCCGTATAAAATTACCGACTTTTCAGCCGCCTATTTTGCAACGGGTAATGTAGCGATCGCGCGGATCTGGCTCGAAAAAGCGGGACTTTTCGACACTCGTTTTCAACTCTACGGCTGGGAAGACTTGGAACTGGGCGTGCGGCTCAAGCAACTCGGCTTGACACTCATCAAATGCCCTGACGCCGTTGGTTATCATTGGCATCCACCGTTTGCTCTGGAGCAATTACCAAACCTGATTGACAAAGAAATTCAGCGCGGCAAGATGGGCGTACTGTTCTATCAGAAGCATCCCACCTGGAACGTGCGGCTGATGATTCAGATGACCTGGCTGCATCGCGTGTTGTGGGGCGTTTTGTCGATCGGCGGACGGCTTAATGAGCGTACAATGGCTCCCTTGCTGCAATGGCTCATCGATCGGGGCAAACCCCAACTCGCGCTCGAAGTCGCCCGTATCTTCCTCAACTGGTACAACGTTCAAGGCGTTTACGAAGCATATGCAGACATGCCGCGATCGTCCAACAATGCCTTTCGCAGCTAACAACCGCCTTATGCTAACCTAGAGAAGTTGTCTAAAATCGCACATTCAGGATTTCGGGTGTTTTTAGCCATCAGCTACTAGCTATCAGCCATCAGCCAAAAAGTGTTTTCTTCAAGCTGACCGCTGACCGCTGACCGCTGACCGCTCAAAATGCTCCTGGATGGAGGATTAACCCGAATCAGGAGTTCAAAATCAATGCCAGTTGTTTCGTTGGCTCAACTATTAGAGTCTGGAGTTCACTTTGGGCACCAAACCCGTCGTTGGAATCCCAAAATGGACCCCTACATTTACACCTCACGGAATGGGGTGCATATTATTGACCTGGTGCAAACTGCCCGGTTGATGGATCAAGCATACAACTACGTCCGTACTGCCTCTGAACAGGGCAAAAAGTTTCTTTTCATTGGTACCAAACGGCAAGCCGCTGGCATTATTGCTCAAGAAGCTTCGCGTTGTGGTGCGTATTACGTCAACCAGCGGTGGTTGGGTGGTATGCTCACCAACTGGGTGACGATCAAAACCCGCGTCGATCGCTTAAAAGAGCTAGAGCGCCGGGAAGAAACGGGCGGACTGGATCTGCTACCCAAAAAAGAAGCTTCCGTACTACGGCGAGAGTTGGAGAAGCTGCAAAAGTATCTAGGCGGCATCAAAGCGATGCGGAAAGTGCCCGACATCATCATCATGGTGGATCAAAAGCGTGAATACAACGCTGTGCAGGAATGCCAAAAGCTAGCGTTGCCGATCGTGGCATTGTTAGACACTAACTGTGATCCTGACCTGGTGGATGTGCCCATTCCAGCAAATGATGATGCTATTCGTTCAATCAAGCTCATCGTTGGCAGATTGGCAGATGCGATCTACGAAGGTCGTCACGGTCAACTTGAATCTGACGACGAGTATGAAGACTACGAAGGCGGCGAGGAAGACTTCGATTACGAAGATAACGACACCTCATTTATTCCCGAAGAAGGCGAAGCAACCGAAGCGTAAATTCAGTTATGAGTGATGAGTTATGAGTTTTGCATACAAGACTGGTAACTCATCACTCAGCATTCAAAACTCAAAACTTTCAACGTGAGAAGGGTAATGGCGGAAATCACAGCAAAATTAGTCGGTGAACTGCGCCAAAAAACGGGCGCAGGGATGATGGACTGCAAAAAAGCGCTCACAGAGAACAAGGGTGATTTAGAGCAGGCAGCAGACTGGCTCCGCAAGAAGGGGATCTCCTCGGCTGAGAAAAAGGCGGGTAAAACAGCGGCTGAGGGTATTGTCGATAGCTACATCCATACAGGTAGCCGTGTGGGTGTGCTGGTAGAAGTGAACTGCCAGACGGATTTTGTGGCACGTAACGATGCCTTTAAGAAGCTGGTGCAGGACATTGCGAAGCAGATTGTGGCATCGCAACAGGTCGAGTACGTGAAAATTGCCGATATTCCAGCAGAGATTGTCGATCGCGAGAAGGCGATCGAAATGG
>JBBSHC010000705.1:0-2678 GCA_038253425.1 Leptolyngbyales cyanobacterium
TGGGAATATTATCAAACTCTCGATGAAGCCAGTTCTGTAGAGAATGCTGTGACGTTGTTGGATGATTATCTCCAGAGTTGCGATACTCCGATTCATCTCGCAGGTCATGGCATTAGCGGCGTGATTGGCTTAATGTATGCGCGTCTTTGTCCTGAAAAAGTGCGATCGCTGTTGCGCCGCAGCCTGCTGTCACTTGGCACACGCATTACTATATTCAGCGTCAGTTGATGCCCTGTAGCCAATATCAGCTTTTAGCTCAGATTGCACGGAGTTTGTTTGGCAGTGTGTTACCGATTCCGGCGAAAGAATTGGTAGTGAGGCTCGATCGTGATTTAGAACTATCTCCGATTCCTCACTCTCTGTTTAAGCTGCGCGAGTTAGCAAAGGGAGGAATCTCACAGCCGCTGCTCGTATAGAACCCATTGGACATCTAGCAATGCGCTAAACGCTTGAGCATCAGGCGGATGAAGCAGAGATTGAGCTTAGCAGTGGCATGGTTCAGCGTCCGCTCAAAGTTTTTGACCAAGCTCTTACAGCGTTCGACCCAAGCATTGGATCGCTCTATGATCCAGCGCGTTGCGACCCCGACAAATCCCGTTTTCCCTGCCGCCGCTTTTTCGGCTTTGGTCGGCTTGGGGGCAAGTTCAAACCGAATCTTGGTCATGATCTCAGGGTAAAGCTCTTCCAAAGCGGTAGTCAACGTGTCTGGATGATAGCCGTTGTCTAGCAGAATCGTGATTTTTGGGATACTCACAGGCTTGTCACGAAAGTAGTCGAGGTTCTGGCTCAACATCTCGATTAAGCCTTGGTCATCCGAGACGTTCGCTTTCGTGCAGTGAGTGAAAAAAGGGAAGCCTAACGTATCGACTGCCAGGTGTCGTTTGATGCCATTCGTGCTTTTGTAAAAGCAAAAGCCTTTGGACTCCACACTCGCGTTGCAGGTATTCTTCACCGCTTGCGAGTCAATCATCAGCAAGGTAGTCCACTGGGCTTTTTTTTCACTTGTTCCCGTACTTGTCCGTGCAGAACCGTCATCAGTGTCTCAATCGCTCCCGCTTTCCGCCACTGTTTATAGTGCCAATAGACGGTCGAGTAGGGCGGCAGGTCTTTCGGCAAGTCTTCCCAACTACAGCCATTTTTCAGTTGGTAGAACATTCCATCAATCAGTGCTCGCCTGGTCCAATTGGTCGGTCTCGTTCGTTTCTTTTGAGGTAATATCTCAGCGAGTAAAGGTTCAAGAATTGTCCATTCTGCGTCAGTGAGGCTGCTAGAGTAAGGCATGATATTTGAGTTCAAGTTTGGCAATGACCTTACTGTATCTGAATAAGAGATGTCAAATGGGTTCTATACAGCCCAGGCTGACTATCAGGCAAAACTGGCAGGAATCGAAGCGGCGCGTCAACAGCTAAGTGCGTTTGAGGTCGGGTTGACGCAAACTGAGAGCACTGGGTTGAATCCGACCATTCGCAACACGCAGTTGGCGGCGTTAATGCGAAAGCGAGAGCAAAGTCAGGCACTCTTAAACGTGGCAGTGTCAAACCTGAAAGCGACTGAAGCGAGAGTCAAAGATGCAGAGTCAGCGAGGCAGCAGTTGATCACTCAAATCAAAGACTCTAAGAGCGACTTGAATGTGGTGAGTCCGCTTGATGGCATTGTGACAGCACGCAGCGTTGAACCGGGGGCTGTGGTCGATAGTCAGGCGAAACTGCTGACGTTGATCGATCCTAAAACAGTGTATCTGAGAGGCTTTTTGCCTCAGGGCGATGTGGGCAATGTGCGAGTTGGGCAGACGGTGCGAGTGTATCTTGATTCGGCAACAGACAAGCCGCTCGTAGGCAGCGTGATCGCGATCGATTCGCAAGCCTCGTTTACGCCAGAAAACATTTACTTTCAGAAAGATCGCGTTAAGCAGGTCGTGGGTGTGCGGATTAGTGTTGAGAATCCTGACGGGTGTAATAATCCCGCAAATCCCTATTCTGCTGAAGGGTTGCCCTGCGCTAAACAGGGAATGCCCGCCGATGCCGACATTGTGTTAAAAGCCCCGTAATTCTTACCAGGGCTACTGTCGAAGTAACAAGGCTACTGTCGAAGTAACAAGGGGCTTAAGCCCCTTGTTCTAAAGTATCTGCTGCTATATGTACTCGGTAGACCGCCTCTACAAGAGCGGCTTAAAGCGACATTTTAATTCACCTTGTAAATCAGAGTGCTTTATGAATCAACCAGTCTCGATCGCCCCCTCCCTTTCCCCGATTCGCGAACCGATGACCGCGATCGCGATTTCAGTCACTGGGCTGCACAAACACTACGGGACGTTAGCAGCCGTTCGCGGAGTTGATTTTACGATCGGGCAAGGTGAACTATTCGGCTTGATTGGACCCGATGGCGCAGGCAAAACCACCACTTTTCATATTTTGGGCGGGGTGATGGAGGCGACGGCAGGTGAGGTGATCGTGTTGGGACAATCGCCGCGAGATGCCCGTCTGGTTACAGGGTATCTGACGCAGCAATTTTCGCTCTATCTTGACCTCAGCATTGATGAAAATTTGCAGTATGCTGCCGGGTTGCGTCAGGTGCCCGATGAGTTGTTTCAACCGCGTCGCGATCATTATTTGCAGTTGATGGATCTCGATCGGTTTGGCGATCGTCTAGCGGGTCAACTGTCGGGAGGCATGAAGCAA
>JBBSHC010000706.1:0-2666 GCA_038253425.1 Leptolyngbyales cyanobacterium
GTGCATCTTCGCCGTGAGACTCGTAACAGCGCAGTATCCACTCATCGGTTGAGTCTTCGGACTGCTTGAATGCCATCAGCGCGAGATTCTCGGCTCCCAAATTGAGAAGGGACGCTGTAGGAGGCAAGGTTTTAGGGTGTGCGTCTCCGTCGGTGGAAATGACCTGTGCGAGTAGCGGCATGTTTAGCTCATAACCATGCTTGACGGTGTGAGCGGCTTTCCAGTCGCCTGCGTGGGGGTAGAGGGCATAGGTGAATGAGTGATCTCCTTTATCTGCCTCTGGATCGGGGAACTCGGAGCCGCGCAGGAGGGTGAGACGGAGTTGGTTGGGTTTTGCGTCGTAGCCGTATTTGCAGTCGTTGAGTAAGCTCACGCCATAGTTGCCGTCGCTGAGATCTGCCCAGTGCATGGCGGGGACTTCCCACTGGGCTTTTTCACGATCGCTCTCCGGCTTCGTCGATCGCTGAATTACCCCACAAGGAATCTCGTACGTCGCAAAATCTGCGTCTAGAGTCAGCGGGAAAGCAGCTTTGACTAGCGTATGCCGCTCTTGCCAATCCCTGACAAGGGTGTGAACCTTCAAAATGGGAGAGTCTCTATCAAGAACATAGACCTGGACAAAAACAGATTGACCGATTTTACGCTTAACAATAATGCTGCTTGTAAGCGAATTGTTTCGCCCTAAACCGTCTCTTCGACAATTCACACTTACCACTTCAGCAGGCGGCAGAGGCTTTCCTTCGTAGTTTGGATCAATATTCCAGGCATCCCAATACTGTCCTTCATCGCGAAAGGCTTGTAGCTGATTCCCTGCACCGCTAAGGACTTCGCGCTGATTGATTTTGTCGAAGACGCTAGAGAGATTGCCTGTTGCCTGATCAATCACAACACGCAGACATTCATTTTCTAAAACAGGATCGTCTTCAGGATGTTTTCTGCTCGGTTGGTCGGGGCGAGGGTAGATCCAGAAGCAGCGATAGCCGAGTGCAGGGATGTTTTCAGCTAAAAAGGTTAGTACCCAACTATAGCGGTCGTCAGGAAGTCTTACGCGGCAGCAGAAGGGGGCTTCAACTTCTTGACCATCGAAATCACACATCTGCCAGTCATAAAAAGCCCCCTGCTCATCTACCTTAAGCTGGGTAGGCATTTCAGCAGTTAGATGCTCCTGCACAAAGTCTGCATTCACAAATGTCGATCGCTCCCAGTTCAGCGGATTAAAGACTACGATGGCTTGCGCGTCTGGATGCGGTGGATGCGGTAGGGTGATTTGTTGAGCGATCGCATCCAGCGATCGCTGCATAATTTCATGACCAGCTTGCTTAACGTCTTCCCAAGCCTGATTCGCATCATCAAATACCTCTGTAATGGATGAACCAGGGAGAAGATCGTGGAACTGGTTGAACAGCACTTTCTTCCAGGCAGCTTCTAGGTCCGCTTTGGGATACTCAACGCCTGTACTGATGGTTGCCAGCGATGCCCATAATTCAGCTTGATACAGCAACGCTTCAGAACGTCGGTTGAACTGCTTTTGATCGCCGTGGGTGGTGTAGCAACCGCGATGGAATTCGAGGTAGAGATCGGAGTGCCAGAGGGGGAGGGCGTGGGGTGTGCGGTGTAGGGTGTGGGGTGCGGGGGCATTGAAGCTCCGAGCTTCGTTGGTGAGTGCTGGAGTCTCGTTCACAACTATCTGAGCTTGTGCGATCGAGCGTTGCGCTTCAACCGTTAAGTCTGCGGCTGCGTCTTGCCCATAATTTGCTTCGAGGTCTTGCAGATACTCCAGGGCAGTGGAGTATTCTAGCTGCGGGAAGAAGGGCGATCGCTGCCAGCGGCGGGCAATTTCGAGCATATCGCGGGTGGGACCACCGCCATGATCGCCCACACCGGGGAGCCAGAGGGCATCGGGAATGTCGGTTTTGGTTTCCCAATCGCAGGCGTAGGTTGCCATTTTGATGGGGTCGATGCCTTCCCCGATCGGCGCTGACATGAGGCTGAAAATTTCTGTGCGATCGGGAGCCTGCCACTTAAAGACTTCGTAAGGGAATTTTGTGGTGTCGTTCCAGCGCAGTTTTTGAGTGACGAAGTAATCGATGCCGCCCTGCTTGAGGATCTGCGGTAGCTGCCAGGTGAAGCCAAAGGTATCCGGTAGCCATGCCATGCGGTTGATGCTGCCAAATTTCTCCTGAAAGTAGCGCTGACCGTACAGCACCTGTCGCACGATCGACTCGCCGCTGATGAGGTTGAGTTCTGGCTCGATCCACAGTCCGCCTACAGGTTCCCACCATCCGGCTGCGATCGCCTGTCGGATCTGCTCGAATAGTGCTGGACGGTTTTGCTCAATCCACTCGTAGAGCGCAGGTGTGGAGTGGCAGAAGATGAGTTCGGGGAAGCCTTTTTGCAGGTTCAGGGCAGACTCGAAGGTGCGTTCGGCAGCGTTCCAGGTTTCGTCTACTGTCCAGAGCCATGCCATGTCGAGGTGGGCGTGTCCCAGCAGGCGAATGCGGCGCTGTTTGAGGAGAGGGGAGAGGGGGAGGAGGCGATCGCGGAGGTTGGCGAGAGTTTGGTCGAAGAGTATGCGGGTGTGGGGTGTGGGGCTTCGACGTTTGCGCTCCGCCGAACGGTGTGGGGTGTGGGAGAAAGGTTGGGGAGCAGGGGAGGTGGGGGAGGCA
>JBBSHC010000707.1:0-2663 GCA_038253425.1 Leptolyngbyales cyanobacterium
AATAGTAGTGTTGGTCTTTTATTTGCATTGTGGTTTTGCAATGACTCGTAATCAGTGTAACGCTTTGAGTCGTTGTGCAAAAGCAGCCCAAAAAGGTAGCGATCGCCCTTTAATAAGCAAGATTGTGGCAATGAAATCTGTGAGGCTAACTGCTTCGTTTCCGCAGCATACTGTTAATCCTGAAAGTGACGATCGAGATCGTGGTCGCTTCGGGTAAGCAAAGCGTACGATCGCGCATTGATTCCGTGCTGTTCTGGCTCACTGATTGAAAGCCGTGATCAAGTTTTGTTAAGCAAAGTTTGTCAGAATAGGAGAGATCAATGCAGCATCCTTTTCTGGCAGCACCTATGACGGCTTCCTCCTCGCTTTCTTCAGCCGACGCTTCGATCGCCACGCAAACCTGGATGTGGCAAGGGTTCCCCATTGCCTACCAAAGGCAGGGTAGTGAAGGTCCGGCGGTGGTGCTGGTACACGGTTTTGGGGCGTCACTGGGGCACTGGCGCAAGAATATACCTGTGCTGGCGGCAACGTGCCGAGTTTATGCGCTGGATTTAATTGGCTTTGGCGGTTCTGCGAAACCAACGCCGGGTCCGCTGAAATCGGTTGAGCAGGTCGAGTACACGTTTGAAACCTGGGGTCAGCAGATCGCAGACTTTTGCCAGGAGGTTGTGGGGGAGCCTGCGTTTCTGGTTGGTAATTCGGTGGGGTGTATTGCTGTTATGCAGGCAGTGGTCGATCATCCAACGATCGGGCGATCAATGGCGTTGCTCAACTGTTCACTGCGTCTGTTGCACGATCGCCACCGTGCGACTCAACCCTGGTTTAAGCGGCTGGGTGCGCCTATCCTCCAGCGCATTCTCAAAAATGAATGGGTTGGTCAAACTTTTTTCAAGCAGCTTGCCAAACCTGCAACGGTGCGAAAGATTCTGCTGAAAGCGTATGCCAATGCCGATGCTGTGACCGACGAGTTGGTAGATCTGTTAATGGCTCCCGCAAGCGATGCTGGTGCCGCCGCTGTCTTTATTGCTTTCACTGGCTATTCTCAAGGACCATTACCAGAAGATTTGCTGGAGAAACTACCCTGTTCGGCAATTATTTTGTGGGGTGATGCAGACCCGTGGGAACCGATCGCGCTCGGCAGGGCGTTTGCAGCGTATCCTCAAGTGCAGCAGTTCATTCCGTTAGAAGGTGTGGGTCACTGTCCGCAAGATGAAGCACCAGAACTGGTAAATCCAATTTTGCAGGACTGGATTGCCAGACAAGCATCGCCCTTAAACCATTAGTGCGAATCAGTGCCCCAGCTTGAACTTATACAGGTAGATCGGCGCGGGGGTTAAAGGTTTCAAACTGGCGCAGTTTTTCATACAGTTCACGTTCTTGAGCGCTGGGATCTCGCGGCACCATGATCTGAATTTCCACAATCTGATCGCCACGTCTGCCGCTGGTAGTGGGGTAGCCTTTGGCAGCGAGCCGTAACCGTTGCCCCGTTCGCACGCCTGCTGGAATGGTCATAGTTACCAATCCATCCAGAGTGGGGACTTCAATTTGTCCACCCAAGACCGCTTCGCTCGGCGTAACTGGTAACTGACATTGCAGATCGGAGCCTTCTAGCCGGAAGAACGGGTGCGGTGCAACGTCAATTTTGAGGTATAGGTCGCCGCCAGCTACGCCCTGCCCTTTAAGGCGGATGCGCTGCCCCGTAACCATGCCAGGTGGCATGTTGACTTCGAGCGATCGCCCGTCTTCCAGCCGAATCCGTTCTTGCCCACCTGTGTAAGCTTTTTCTAGCGGTACTGCTAGTTTCGCTTCGGCATCGCGGCGCGTGGCACGTGGTACGGTGTAAGTCGTTTTAGTAGTGCCGGGTTGATAGTAGTCGCGGGTTCCAGTACGGGGTGGTGCTTCTTTCGTCGCTCGACGGTTTAGAAGCTGATCAACAAAGCTGTTGAAGTCGGAAAACTCAGCAAAATCAACATCGTCTCCAACCGCGCGATCGCTTCGCCCATCCCAGGGGCGTGATGCTTTAGACGGTTGCCCGCCCTTAAAGCCCCGCTGCTGCCAGAACTTGCCGAACTGGTCATACTGAGCGCGCTTGGTGACGTCGGAAAGAACTTCGTACGCTTCGTTGATATCCTTAAACTTCTCTTCTGCCTGTTTGTTACCGGGATTCATATCCGGGTGAAACTGCCGCGCTAGCCGTCGATACGCTTGCTTGATCTCGTCAACCGTGGCGTCTCTAGCAACTCCTAAAATGTCGTAATAATTCCGAAAGTCTTGCATGTAAGTTTGCGGATAGTTGTTAGTTGTTAGTTGTTAGTTGTTAGAGGCTTGCTAAGAACTGACAGCTAAAACCGATTGTGGTTAGTCGTTAGCGGTTGAGATTGATACCAATGACTAACAACTAATCAGCAAAAACTGCTTAGAGCCATTCATCATCGTCATCCCAGTTGTCTTGATAAAGATTCGGGCGGGCATTTTTCGGAGGGCGAGAGGGTCGTCGATCGCCGCGCTCGCGATCATCTGTTGAGCGAGGGTCGTAAGGTGGGCGTTTATCGCTACGGGCACTGCCAGCCTCAGGATAGGGGGCACGTTTCTCGTTTGCAGCAGCACCACTCGCGTCCCGGTTCACGTCTCGGCTGCGTCCACTATCATAACCGCGCTCATCT
>JBBSHC010000708.1:0-2655 GCA_038253425.1 Leptolyngbyales cyanobacterium
CTTAGGACATTGGGATCAAAGGGGGTGTGGGGGCAATGCCCCCAGCCAGGGGTGGAACCCCTGCACCCCGTCCTAACCAAAATGGCGATGGCTATATTGTCAAATCTCTGAAGGAAAAGCGTTAGCAAGAGTTGGGAAAACTATAGAACCTAGATTACCAGTAGTACAATATTCCTGACTATCTAGGAGTCTCAGGAATTTATGAATTATTTATAATACTTGGAACCAGGAAAAAGGTTAAATGAACTGGTATGAGTGCAAAGTAACTGTGCTTGCTCAGCAGGCAAAGCTTTATCTCAATGTGAGAGCGATGCAACTCATCTACCTACTTAAAGCTTTGAAAACATAACTAGACTAATCTCACCTTTTACCTTCTTTCGACCTTTTACTTCTATTCGTCTCTCGCCATAAAGCAATGCCACCAAGTAAACCAGAGATGTTGGGCACAATTTTGACATTGCTGGGCAAGGTGAAAGTAATAAATTTAGTGTTGCCGCCGCCCAGGTAGAGAATATCGTAGTTGAAAAGATGCTCCAGAGAGGCGATCGCTTTTTCGAGGCGATCGTTCCATTTCTTTTTACCAGCGGTTTCGAGGGCAGCATTGCCCAACTGTTCTTCGTAAGTGTTGCCCTTGCGGAACTCATGGTGACCCGGTTCAAGATTGGGTATCAGGTTGCCATTTAAAAACAGCGCACCCCCCATCCCAGTTCCCAACGTGATAACTAATTCAACGCCCTGACCTGAAACAGCCCCTAGCCCTTGCATATCAGCATCGTTAATCACTTTTACAGGCTTACCTAACTGCTGTGAGAGTGCGCTTGCCAGATCGGCATCCAGCCAGGCAGGGTCAAGGTTAGCAGCCGTTTTGGTGATACCAGCTTTGACAACACCCGGAAACCCAACCGAGACGCGATCGTACTCTTTGCCCTTTGCCAACCCAACGACGGCAGCAATAACGGCTTCGGGCTTTGCGGGCTGGGGCGTTTCGACTCGATCGCGAGTCGTGATCGGAGCGCCGTCTGCATCCAACACCAATGCCTTGATACCGCTGCCGCCAATATCAACTGCAAGCGTTTCAACTCGTTTATTTTCTGCCATGCCAATAAATGCGTTGTCAATCTGTGATGTTTCAGCGGCTTTGTTTTTGCGATCGAAGCGATGATCAGATCAAGCGAGAGCGATCGTTGAGAGCCAATCAAATTAGGGCTTAGTCAAACCAGCCAACATCCCGATTAAAGGTATTTAGCGGGTGTCCAGAGGCCTCAACAGGCGAGGGAGCCAACTGCAACTCCTGTGGCGGACGGGGTGCTGTTTTTGTTGTCGGAGCGCTGGTCGCTGCTTTTGTTTTTTGAGGTTGTAAACTCTTCAGCTCTTGAGTGAGTTTGTCGTTTGATGCTGCAAGTTGACGCGCCTCTTTGCGGGTTTGCTCTAGCTCAGTTTTGAGGGCGTTCATGTGCTTCAGTTCGGTCTGCAATGTTGCAACTGTTGCTTTCTGAGCCTCTAAGTCTGAAGTTAGTTCGGCAATTTTTTGTAGCAAAGCGTCATCCTGTTTTGGTGCGATCGGTGCTGGAGGCTCTGTAGCCTCAGTCCGTTTGGTTGCAGCGTTCTTCGCAGTCGTGCTGGCTGTGGTGGAACCCGATGGTGCGATCTCTAGCGGCTCTGCGTCTACTATCTCTGCGTCCAACGTTTCTGCGTCTGGCTCGTCTGCTGACTGCTCAGCTCCTGCTGCTGCCGTTGCTTCGTCTGAGGGTTTGTTTGCTTCCTCGCGCAACAGATCTGATAAACGTCTCCTAGCCATGCGTCCTCCGTTCCCAATGCTTCGTAATAATACTTTAATCGATACCTGATCAGGTAAGACGATGTGTGGGTTTCTGTTTAAGTATCTCTACAAACCATACTGCCATTTGCAAACGAAACCGCACGTGAGTTTTCTGTCTTTAGAGCTTGTTACGGATCTTTTAGCTATCAGCTAAGCTATCAGCCATCAGCCATCAGCTATCAGCCGTCAGCTTTTTCTCGATTGTTGATCGCTGCTGTCGTCCCTTTAGCCCTTAGCCCTTAGCCCTCCTTTTCCCAATCGCGTTGAATCTCCTTGGCGACCCGACGATAATCGGCTTCTGCCTCGCGCGCGTTGTTACCATGCCACAACATAATCGGTACGCCTTCCAACGCCGCTCGCTCGTGGGCTTTGTAAGCGCGGATGAATGACTCACACGCTGGAACACCTAGCTCTTTAAGCGTATTTTGTGCCTCCAGCGCCTCATTGATGCTGCGAGGATCAACGCGTGTGAGCAGAACCCGATAGGCAATGCCTTTTGGCGTGACTGTGGCTCTTACAGTTTCAATTAAGGCAGTCAAATCCATCGGTGCCGGTGGCGTTGGCAGAATCATGTAATCTGCCAGGGGGATGACGGCTGCCAGTGCCTCTGAAGCGAGCGCTGGAGGCGTATCAACGACAACCAGATCATAGTCTCCGTGGCGGAGGGCGGCGAGTTGTGCCGGGTTAGTTTCTTGCCTGAGATCAAAGCCCATTGGTTGCTGACTGCGCCCAACCCACCAGGTTGCTGACCCTTGTGGATCGGCATCTACCAGAAGCACACTTTTTTTTTCGGCAAAGGCTGCGGCTAAGTTGATTGCGGTTGTCGTCTTGCCAAC
>JBBSHC010000709.1:0-2640 GCA_038253425.1 Leptolyngbyales cyanobacterium
GCAAAGAGTCCTACTGGTTCCAGGATTATGGAACGGTTGCCTCGATCGATCAAAGCGGCATTAAATATCCGGTTATTGTTCGCTTCGACAAGGTTAACTATGCAGGCGTCAACACCAACAACTTTGCTGAAGGTGAAGTGGTTGAAGTTGAGGGACCCAAGAAGAAAGCTGGTGCAGCAAAAACCACAGGCAAGCAAACACCGATCGATCCTGCTATTCGTAAGACGGGCAGCGGACTCGAAACAGGTACAGGTGCAACGCCTGCTCCTACAGCGGATGCCCCTGGTGGCAGCACTGGTGTAGAAGGCGATCCAAATCAGGGTACTCAGTCAAACTAGACTCATTCTGAAACTTTAGAACCTGGACAATGAACGCTAGACTGGAGTTCAACAGTTAAGGGTTGATGTCTCATATTTAGGTCTATAGTTTCTTGTGCCTGAATTGCCTGAAGTTGAAACGGTTCGGCGGGGTTTAAACGAAGTAACCCTGCATCAAACAATTAAGGGTGGCGATGTGTTGCTTAACCGCACCATTGCCCACCCTTTTTCTATGCAAGCATTTTTAGACGGGTTGCAGGGAACCACGATCGCGCAATGGCACCGACGCGGTAAATACCTGCTGGCAGAATTAGAGCAGCCAGCGGTCAGCAGTCAGCAGTCAGCCGTTAGAAAACCTGAGCTTTCTGCCTTGCCGTATCGCCCGATCGCCGCCTCTCCTTCAGCCACCTATTTAACCACTCCCTACGTCCCAGTTCCCTCTGGGTGGCTTGGTGTCCATCTCCGCATGACGGGGCAGCTCTTATGGGTAGACCAAACCGAGCCACTCGAAAAACACACTAGAGTCCGTTTGTTCTTTGGGGGTAGGAAGGAATTACGTTTTGTGGATCAGCGTACGTTTGGGCAGATGTGGTGGGTGCCGCCAGAGCAAGCGCCAGAGCAGATCATCACAGGTCTACAGCAGTTGGGTCCAGAGCCGTTTTCAGAGGAGTTTTACGTGGCGTATCTGACTCAGCAGCTTCAACGCCGCCGTCCGGTCAAAAATGCCTTGCTGGATCAGGCGATCGTGGCGGGTATTGGCAATATCTACGCAGACGAGGCGCTCTTTCTCAGCGGCATTCACCCCCAAACCCTCTGTACCAATCTCAATCAGGCGCAAGTTGAACAACTGCGATCGAACATTATTCAAGTCCTTCAGGCAAGCATCGAAGCAAAGGGCACCACATTTCGCACGTTTCGTAGCGTGGCGGGTGTCAACGGCAACTATGGCGGCTCCGCGTGGGTCTATGGGCGTGATGGGGATGTGTGTCGCAGGTGTAGCACGGCGATCGAGCGGCTTAGAATGGCAGGGCGATCGGCGCACTTTTGTCCACAGTGTCAGAGGCAGGGATGAAAGCTAAAGGCTAAAGGCTGAAAGTCTTGAGTTTTAAGTGAAAACTGACTGCTGATAGCTAGCTGATGGCTGACCGCTGACGGCTAAGGAATGAGGGATGAAAGGATTAGTAATTGCAGGGATGTTGATGAGCGCTAGTCTGCTACTGGGTGTCCCCGCATTGGCAACATCGGCGGACGGGTATCGGCAGCAAGGCTTAAACTATCGGGAGCAGGAACGCTACTCAGAGGCGATCGCCGCGCTGAAACAAGCGGTGGCTTTAGAACCGCAAAATCTCTCTGGCAGGGTGCTTCTTGGCTGGACACAGCACAAAGCAGGGCAGGAGCAGGATGCAGCGGCGACTCTGTTGCAGGCTTTTCACCTGAATCCGTTTGATGTACCCACCCTGAATGCTTTGGGGATTGTATACCTGGTGGAGGGGCAACTGACCGCAGCAGCTACGGCTCATCTATGGGCAGCCATCCTTCAACCCACTAACGAAATTCCCCATTACAACCTTAGCCTCGCCTTTGAGCGGCTCAAACAGTACGACTGGGCGATCGCGACTGCCAAAACTGCTGCGAAACTAGAGCCAAGTAATCCGCATCCCTTTGTAGCGTTAGCGATCGCGCATTGGAGCAATGGTGAAAAATCCTTAGCGCAACAGGCATACCGTCAGGCACTTAGCGTCGATCCACGCTACACCGATGCAGCTTTTCTCAATTATTTAGATGAAGCGGGTTTTAGTCAGGATCAAATTGAGCGATCGAAGCAAGTGCTGCAAGCAGTACGGTAGGCAGCTATAACGGCAAATTGTTGAGTTACTTGCATGAGCGAATGAAGGTAGCCAAACCTAAGCGAAGGAGATAGAGTGCGGATCCAGAGACTCTTTCATTCCTCTCCCTTTAAGACCTGTTTGAACAACTGCTTGACCATCTCCCAGGCGTGGGCAGCGGCATCAGGATTGTAATCAGGACGTTGGTCACAGAAGAAACCGTGTCCGGCGCTGTAGCGAAAGCAGCGATGCCGCTCTGATTGCGACTGGAGGGCGGCTTCGACCTGATCAATCTGCTCAACCGGAATGAGGGGGTCGTGGGTGCCAAAAAAGGCATAGAGTGTGCCTTGAATGTCTGGTGTACGGGTAATAGTGGGTGCGCCACCGCCAGGGGTCATAGTGGCAACGCCCGCACCATAAAAGGAGGCAGTTGATTTGATTTCCGGCAGGGTCGCTGCTAAATAATCAACATGACCACCTAAGCAGAACCCGATCGC
>JBBSHC010000710.1:0-2615 GCA_038253425.1 Leptolyngbyales cyanobacterium
ACCCAAAGTACGCAAAAATCTATCTTCGCCAGAGTAGCGCATTCAGGTCTTCACAGGTTCAACGGAGACAAGATTTTGATCGAATCTGCTGTGCAAACGAGTTGAAATAACTGACAACCATTTGCAGCCAGAACCATTACCCCTCTTAGTTTAAAAGCCATCGTTACAGCCTTTTTGCCCCTGACTTCTGATGCCTGAGTTTCAAGTTAAGGAAGAGATTCGTTGCGCGCGGTCAATGTTTGATTATGACTTTTCGCCCCCCTTTTGCTTCCCCCGCTCCCGCTTCTAACTTCTACTCTCCTGCTATAAGCCAGTGACCTTAAGCAGGCGGCTTAGAGGCGGCAGGGCAAACGGGATTAGGATCAAAAATAAAATCGAACCGCACCAGTTGATACTGTTCGCTGGACTTGAATTCGGTCTTGGCGACGTAATCGATCGCAAGATCGTCCAGTCCCTTATAGCCTGATGGCAGCAGCAGATTGGGTGCTTCTGCTAATTTGCCATCTGGTTTAACCACCACACCGATCGACGCATTTCGTCGCTTTTCGATGAAGGGGCACGCATCCTTAGGAAAGAGATTGTCAACTTTCTCAGGGTTTTTGGTGAAGCGCTTGTCCTCAAAATTACCACCCGATACCTTTGTGGCTGTTGCTTGAAACGCGTTCAGGTTGGTTTGCGCGATCGCAAAGGCTTTGTCTTGCGTCTCAGGACCATTAAACGCATACACATTAGCGGTCTGACGCTTCTTCTCCCACTCTTGCCTGAAGGCGGCAATTTGGGCGTCAGAGAGTTTTTCTGGACGAGCAGGTGCGGCAGGTGTGGTAGACGGGACAGGCGGTGCAAGAGACTGAGGAGACGCATCCGAAGAGGGCACCACTGGCTTGGCAGATGGCTGAGGAGCAGGAATGGTGGTTGTAGATGGCTTCGGTTTAGGCGCTGCCGTTCTGGGTAGGGGTTGATTAAAATCAAACGTTGGCGGTAAACCGAGCGAGGGAAACGTAATTGGCGGCGGCGGTGTTAGCGGAGGGAAGTTGTACAGCGAGGAATTATCTAACCCTGGCGTGCTAGGAAGCTTGGTCGTCGATCGCGCTGGATTCGGCAACCTAGATGGCAATGTCTGCGGCGGTAAATTGGTTGCAAGCTCCGGTAGTTGGTTGGGCAGTTGGCTGCGTTCGGCAGGAGAAAGCTCCACAATGCCCACAGTTTTCTGGTTGTCCGCCTCCTTCACCTGATCAGAAAGCAAATTGGGCAATGCCGCCCACAATAAGCCATGAAGACCCAAAGAGGCTAAAACGGCAATAGACCTGGGTTGACGTAAGGTCTCCAGCACTTTCTCCAGCTTTTCTTGAGGGAGACGGTTTGGCAACGAGGAATTGGACATAGCAGCTAGATTCAGTCGGGGAGCAATAGTGTCTGTGGACAAGCAACAGTGATGACGCGCTGAGAGAAACGCCCTGCTCAAATCTTAGCGCTCGGTTCTCAACTGATCCAAACCATGTTCCAGTTTACAAACTGCGAATGCTAGTTACCGATCCTCGGTTACTGGGTAGCGATCGGGTGGATGAAACGGTAGAGCAGAACTCTTTCTACAGACTGGATAACGCTGAAGTAGGTTGCGTCGAACGTGTGACCTGCACAATTAAAAGTGAAAAATACGGCAGTTCTAACGCTGGTTTCGTTTGTAAATCACGATGAATCACCTGTTGCGGGAGGGTCGATCGCTCGACCACATAGCTGCGATCGAGCAATTGATGGCGTTCCAGCAAGACCCAGACCTGTGCATAGACCGAGCTAACTTTCATCAAAACGACCACATCTGCCCATGTCAACGCGGTTTCTAGCTCTGCCACATGGTAAAGCGCTGGTAAAACAACAAGACGCTGCGATCGCACGGCTAAGGGAATGCCCAAAACGGCGGCGGTCGCTAAGGGGGAACAGACTCCCGGCACTGCCTGCACGATCGCGTGGGGATGCAGTTGCTGAAGTGTTTGGGCAAGATACGTAAACGTGCTGTAGAAGCTGACATCCCCCTCACAGGCAAAGGCAACATCCTGTCCTTGTCTCAGATAGTGCCAAACCTGGGCGGCAGCGAGTTCCCACGCCTGCGTGAGGGCACCTAAATCTTGAACATATGGAAACGTGAGTGGAAGCTGAACTTGATCGGGATGGAGCCACTCTGCGATCGCTTGCTGCGCCATACCGGGTTGCCCGCGCATTCCGGCTGGAAATGCCACGACGTGAGCCTGTTTGAGCAAGCGTAAGCCTTTGAGAGTAATCAGCTCCGGGTCACCGGGACCGACGCTAATACCGTACAACGTACCTGAGTTCACAATGGTTGCTTAAAGAATGGTTGCTTAAAGAATTGAGGACGAACGGTTTGAGACTGAGAATGTTGTGGCTTAGCAGTCAGCGGTTAGCCCTGGTAGAGAGTAGGGAGCCAGGAGTAGGGGAAGAGGGGAAGCAAGGGAAGAGGGCAGGGTTATTTCATTGTCGCTAGAGAAAATAGAAAAGCTTGTATCCTCGTTCTTCATCGACAGAATCTTTCTACATGACGAATGAAGCAATCAGGCTTTCAGTTTTTCTCCCTTGACTTTGAATAAACCCTGGGGAAGAGG
>JBBSHC010000711.1:0-2607 GCA_038253425.1 Leptolyngbyales cyanobacterium
CGCTCACTATTCGTCGTGCCAGCATTCTTTTGCCTGATGGCTCATGGATGACGGGAGATATTCAGCTAAAAAACGGCACGATCGCCCAAATAGCGGCTGAACTTCCATCGTTTGAAAACGCTCCTGTTAATGAGCTTGACGCAAGCGGACTCACTTTGTTGCCGGGAGTGATCGATCCGCAGGTGCACTTCCGTGAACCGGGGCTGGAATACAAA
This sequence comes from Leptolyngbyales cyanobacterium, assembly GCA_038253425.1. GTDB lineage: Bacteria > Cyanobacteriota > Cyanobacteriia > Leptolyngbyales > Leptolyngbyaceae > Stenomitos. Next base: position 216 of record JBBSHC010000711.1, read on the forward strand.
GAAGATCTATTCACGGCTAGTTGTGCTTGTGCTAAAGGGGGCGTCACCTCCTTTCTGGAAATGCCCAACACGCGACCCCTCACAACAACGCAGGCAGCGCTGGACGACAAACTGCAACGGGCGGCGCAAAAGTGCCTGGTGAACTACGGGTTTTTCATCGGTGCCACACCAGAGATACTGCCCGATCTGCTTCAGGCAAAGCCCACTCCTGGTATCAAGGTTTTCATGGGGTCAATGCATGGTCCTTTGTTAAATGATCAGGAAGAGGGGTTAGAAAAAATCTTCGCGGCGGGCGATCGCTTGATTGCGGTTCATGCAGAAGACCAGGCGCGGATTAAAGAACGACGGCAGCAGTTTGCTGGCATCACCGATCCAGCCATTCACTCGCAAATTCAAGACAATCAGGCAGCCTTGCTGGCAACACAGCTTGCTCTCAAGCTTTCCAAAAAATATCAGCGACGGCTTCACATCTTGCACCTGTCTACCGCTGAAGAAGCGGAGCTGTTGCGCCACGACAAACCAGCGTGGGTGACGGCAGAGGTCACTCCTCAACACTTGCTGTTGAATACTGACGCCTATGCAACGATCGGGACGCTGGCACAGATGAACCCACCGCTGCGATCGCCCCACGATAACGCAGTGCTCTGGCAAGCCTTACTCGACGGCGTCATTGACTTCATTGCCACCGACCACGCCCCACACACCTTAGAGGAAAAAGCCCAAACCTACCCCAACACGCCTTCTGGGATGCCCGGTGTCGAAACTTCCTTGCCCCTCATGCTGACTCAGGCAATGCAAGGACGCTGCACCGTTGCCCAGGTCGCTCACTGGATGTCTACTGCCGTCGCTAAAGCGTACAACATTCCCCAAAAAGGAGCGATCGCTCCTGGGTATGATGCTGATCTGGTGCTGGTAGACCTGGATACTTATCGCCCCGTGCTGCGGGAAGATTTGCAAACAAAATGCGGCTGGAGTCCCTTTGAGGGCTGGAACCTGACTGGCTTCCCTGTCGTGACGATAGTGGGCGGGCAGATTGTGTACGATCGCGGCAAGCTTAATCTAAACGTGCGGGGACAGGCTCTACGCTTTGGCGCTTGATCAGGTTTAAGCCCGGTTAGCGTTGAGCCATAGCGACAATTTTTTGCGCGATTGCCTCTGGTACAGGCATGACTGAGAGTCGATTACCCTGTCGCACTACCCAAAGGTCATCGGGGCTAAAAGTTTCACGTAGTGTCTCCAGCGTGATGATCTGCGGAAAGGCTTCGACAAATTCAACCATAACGGTTTGCCAGCGTGGTGAAGCCTCAGTTGACTTTGGGTCAAAATACTTGCTTTTCGCGTCGAACTGAGTTGGGTCGATTACGTTAGTTTTTGCCACTTGCATGAGTCCAACAATGCCCAGTGGCGTGGTGTTGGAGTGGTAAAAAAAGACGCGATCGCCCGATACCATCGATCGCAAAAAGTTTCGCGCTTGATAGTTACGCACACCATCCCAAAGCGTTTCGCGATCGCGCTTCAAAGCGGCAATGCCGTAGACATCGGGTTCTGATTTCATTAACCAATAGTTCATTACTGGCAGTCGGGAGTGGGAAGTGGGCTTCGACGTGAGCGCTCAGCCGAACGGGAGTGGGGGGAAGGAGGGGAGGCTGGGGAAGTTAGGGGAGGCTAGGGAAGCTGAACTAACTCGAAACTTAAAACTTAAAACTTTCTTAGTACCGAATTCGGGGGTCGATGTAGGCATTGAGGATGTCGATCGCGATGCTGACGAGGGCGACGATTGCGGCAAAAAAGACCACAATTCCCTGCACCGTGGGGTAATCGCGTTGAGAAATGGCGCGGTAAAGTCGGTTTGCTAAACCGGGCCAGGAAAAGGTAACTTCGGTCAAAATCGCGCCACCCAGCATGGCTGCAAAGGTCAGTCCGAGGATGGTAATCACCGGAATCATGGCGTTTTTCAGCGCATGGGAGATGAGAATGCGCGACTCTGGAATGCCTCTAGCTCTCGCAGCTTCTACATAATCGGACTTCAGCGTTTGCTTGAGGTTTACCCGCACAATGCGCTCAAAAATGCCGCTAATCAAAATGCCGAGCGTTAAGCAGGGTAGTGCCAGATAATACAGCGCCAGCAAAAACTGGGTCAGGTTGCCCGTCAGCAGGCTATCGATCGTATACAGCCCCGTTGGTCCCTCAGGTGCAGGCACTGTAATGGGAAAGCGCGTACCGAGCGGGAACCAGCCTAGCTGAACCGAAAAAATGAGCTGCAACAGCATTCCTAACCAGAAGAGTGGAATGGAATAGGTGAGAATGCCAAAGAGCCTGCCGCCGAAATCAAAGGGTGAATCGGGACGGGATGCTGAAAGCACGCCAACACCAATGCCAACGATCAGCGCGA
>JBBSHC010000712.1:0-2603 GCA_038253425.1 Leptolyngbyales cyanobacterium
CCACGCTAGAAGCGGATGGGTTGCTGATGTGCATTGCTTACGGTCTGACGATCGCTATTACACTGGCTGTTGCTGGTATTGCTTATGCCCTCTGGCAATCGCCCAGCTTTTTTCAGGATTTGTTTGGCTGGTAGCTACTTGGAAGGAACAAGGCAAAAGTCAGCATGAACTCAAAAGTCGGGAGCCAGAAGTCAGAAGCACTCAAAACTGAGGAGTGGGTAGTCAGAGTCGGTGATACCGTCTACAGGCACGTTACCCGATGGTAAACGGCTCAACTACACGATCGTTCCACTGTCTGTGAAAGCGTTCGGCAACATAGGGACGCACCACAAACTTGGGTGGAGTGCCTGCCTGGACATCAATGCGAATAAAGGAGTAAGGGCGACGGCGATGAGAACCTTGCCCACTGCGCCCGACAAAGAGTTGCGATTTAGCCACCGTGCGCTGCTCCATGCCGTCGGCAGTATCGAATGGCTCAGCGATCGCGGGTCCTTCCTCTCGCTGCCGACGGAGGCTAAAGCCGCTACCGCCACAGACAATCCAGTTCATGTTTGCGTCGGCGTGCCCTGTATCCAGCGTTTGCAGATGCTCCAGGCAGTGGGCATGACCATTGAGCACCAAGTCCACTACAGGGCGACCTTTGGCTTGTTCTCCCACGGTTTGCGCGACTAAATCCAGCACTTCCCGCAGGCGATAGCGCACCGCTAAAGTTTGTGCCTGATGCCATTTGGTTGCTTCTGTCACGTAGGGTGGATGGTGGAAATAGATGACGCGTCCTCGCACTGATTCGGTATGCCATGACTCAATGAGCCGTTGCTGAAGCCACTCCAACTGGTCTAAATCGGTTTCGGTCGTTTGGTTAGACTCCAGTTGCTTGTTGATGTCTTTGCGACTTTCGCCAAGTTGCTCAACTTTGGCCTGCAGATCATCCATTTGCTCGGCATCGTCTGGATTGTCAGCCTTCAGTGTGGCAAGGGTAAGTAAAATTTCCTGCACCTGATTTTCAATGTCTGTCCGCTGCGTTTCCAGTTGACGACGGTACTTATCGCCAGTAGGAGTATTTGGCAGAGGAATAGGTGCATTGAAGGTGTTAGAATCCAGCGCAAAAAAGTCAATACCGCCTGCTCGGAAGGTGTAATAGCGGTTGGGGATTCGGGTAAATTGCCCCGGTTGATAGCTCAGGCAGCGTCCGGTTTCAGTTTTGGCAGTGTAGTGAGCGTCTAAGTGGCGTTCCAACTCAGCCTGGGTGTTTAACCCTTTGAGACAGTCCAAAAAAGCACAGGCGTAGGCATTGCCTTGTTCCGAACCGCGCAAGCCTATATCTAGATCAATTTGTGATCGAAACAGTTGGCGTAATGGTAGCGAAAGCTTTGCCAGTACCCCGTATAGCAGGGGCAAATCGTAGTAGTCGTGATTACCAGGAACGGGGAGAAACGGCAGGTTAAAGACCATGCGATCGTAGCTCAGGTGCTTCACCCGATCGCCGCCCACTAGCAGCTCACGATACGGCTCCATAAAGTTCTGAGGATAGTATTCACTGGCACCCGTCATGTAGATCACGTCGCCTGTGTGTAGTACAAAACGGCAGTCATCGCGATGTGCCAGCATTTGTTCAGCGATGCGTCGCTGGGGATGATGCCCCCGATGCGGTCCAGAACCGCTATCACCCAAAACCAAAAAAGAAAATTCAGGATTGTCTGCTTGTCCATCTTCTAAAGACAAACGGGTTTGATCGATCCCTCGCTTGACGATCGCCGTTTCACGCCAGCGTACCCGCTGCTTCATTTTCAGAATTTTCGTGGCGATCGGTGGATCGATAACAAAGTCCATGCACATTTGCTCCCTAGTAAGCAGCCGACCCCCGAAGTCGATCGCAATCCTGCTGATTGTAACGATTAACGTTGGGCACCTGGTATCCATCTTTAATTCGGTTCTATGCAGACTTCATGCAAACTTTAAGTAGAGCAACGCCATTCATCCATCGCTAGACAGAGTGAAAGCTGCTTCATTTCTTTTACCTTCATAAGTGCAAAGAGCTGATGACTCCAAAACCCCAGGGCAACTTGGGGCTTTCATTCTTTAAAGGGCGAAGGGCAAAAGGCAGAAGGCAAAAGGCGAGGAGTGGTCAGCCGCTGGTAGTTGGCACGAACTCAAAATATCTCCTCCCCTGCGGGAAGCAAAAGTTACGGAGACGCTTCGCGTTTCTTGAATGCCGAAGGCGATACAAAACTCAAAGCCTAAGACGCAGCGGTCTGCCAAAAGCAAATAGCTGATCGCTTAGCTAAAACAGGTGGAATTGTTCTATAACTAGCGCCTGGTGCTCGTTACGATTTCGCGTCGTAGCTGATGTGGTCTGATGTGTAAGACGGTGGCTCAATGTGAATCAGAATGCGAACGGGACTGAACCGCTCTTCTAGTTTGGCTTCCACGTCTTCAGTGATCCGATGGGCTGTTTCAACATCAGCAGCACTTACGATCAGGTGCATTTCGATAAAGGTCTGACGCCCAACAACGCCTCTGGAAGCAATATCGTGGCAGTTGAGCACACCGGGTACCTGCATGGCGATCGCGTGAATTGCTTCTGGTGCGATCGCCATTTCATC
>JBBSHC010000713.1:0-2603 GCA_038253425.1 Leptolyngbyales cyanobacterium
CCCTAGCGCCATGCCAAGCTGCACCGCGATCGGTGGCAACCCCAGCAGATGCTGCACCTGATCAGGCGTTGGCAACAAGCTGCCGTAGGAGAGAAAGAGTCCCGCGATCGTGGCACCAATGGCACCAATCACAAGCGCCCCTTCATTGCCAATAATCATCAGCCCCAGACGAGCCGGAAGGGCAGTGCAAAGCGCCGTCAACATGAGCGGAGCTGCTCGCAAGAGTGTGCCCTGGAACGATCGCCAATTGCCGAACGCCGACTTATAAATTGCGCCGTAAATTAAGAACGGATTTTTGCCACAGATGGTGCAAAAGAGACCAAAAATGACCAGCGCTACCAGCAGAGCGCCAACAGGAATGCAGATTGTCTCTGCGGTCGATCGCCAGTTAGAACGATTCCATTGCATAGGTCAACTCACCTTTCCAAGAACGCCTTCAGCCAACCAGTTAATCTCCGCTGGTGCGGGGTCAGTGACTTTGTAAGCAGTGCCTGTCGGAATTTTCACAGCACCTGTATTGTCTTTGATCGCGCCTTTATAGACCATGACCGACCCATCGACGATTTTAGCTGTTGTCGCCTCAACATCATTCTTGGCGGCGTCAGACACTGCCGGCCCAAAGGTGGCAAGACTGATGAAATTCTCCTTGAGACCACCAATGATTTGATGCGGAATGCCCCCGTTCATGAGGGTTTTACCTGACTTGAGTAGTGCAACATACTGTTTGTGAATGGTACCCCAGTTATACATTGTTCCCGTCAGGTAGCCTTTCGGTGCCAAAGCAGACTGATCCGAGTGCAGACCGCTCGATAAAATGCCCCGTTTCTCGGCGGTTTCAATGATTACCTTGGGACTGTCCACATGCATACCAATCACATCGACGCCTTGATCCGCGAGAGAATTGGTTGCTTCCGCCTCTTTCACAGGCAGTGACCAATCACCCGTAAAAATCACCTGCATCTTCATATCGGGTTTGACACTGCGCGCCCCCAGCATAAAGCTATCGATGTTACGCAAAACCGGATTGATGGGTTTTGCCCCGACGAAACCGAGCTTACCTGTCTTACTCGCTTGAGCAGCAATGCGTCCGGCAAGGTATTGACCCTCGTCAATCAGGGCAAAATAACTGCCCACGTTTTTGGGTAAGCCTTCTTTCCAAAGCGTGCCAGAGTGGAGAAACTGCACCTCTGGATAATCTTTGGCGACCGTCAGGACATGCGGATCGAAGTAGCCGAATGACGTGGGCACAATCACCGTTGCACCATCCTGATCAATCATGTTTCGCATGACTTCCTGAACTTCTTTGGTCTCAGGTACGCTCTCTTGCTCGATGATTTTGATGCCAGGGAGGCTGGCGATCGCGGCTGCACCCTTCGCTTGTGCCTGGTTCCAGCCATAGTCATCTTTGGGTGCATTGTAAATGAAGCCAATGACTAGGGGCTTATCAGAAACTGGACTAGCAGCACCGCCCGCACTAGACTGAGCTTCAGGAGTGCCAGAACTGCATCCGGTCCACAGCTTGGATGTAACGCCAAAGGCAGCAGTTGCCATGAGACCCCGAATGATCTGACGACGGGGAATATACAGAGACTTTTTCATGCTCACTTTTGAACTCTCCTGAGAAACAGCGTGAAGCGGTTAGAAACAATATGCACTGAATAGAGTGAAGCGAGATGTGACGTAAAATAACGTGCCGATTGCTTAAGCCAGAACTGGCATATTGCTTGTCAGCCTAGGAGAAAAAAAAACCTCAAAATGTGCCAGATTTAACATTTAGACTTTCGGGCGTGGCTTCAACCGGGTGTAGCGAAGGTATGTCTAAAGTAAGAAGAATGTCACTATCATGACAAAGCGGCGCTACAGAAGCTCATAGGATAAACATCAAAGAAAGTCTAAACGAGCCTCTGGCTTGAGTTTTGCATCGTTACTCCGGTGTTTGAACGGTTGCTGCTCCCTGAAAGACTGCGAGGAACTGAATGGTACACAGTCGCCTTTGCTTGACACGATCGCGGTGCTGCATCGAACCAACTACACACCAACTAGAGTTTGAGTTTGAGAGTTGGACGAACGGTTTAGCTACGTTCCTTGAGCTATGGACATCAACAGGTTAATTTTGTCGCTCTAACTAACGTTCACGTATGGATGCGGATGAAGCACTCAAAGTTGTTGAAAAAGCTTTAAACGATGAGCGTTTGAGCAAGTTACAGGCGATCGTGTTTCGGTATACCTGGGATGAATGGTCGTATCAAGCGATCGCTAAAAGCGCTGGCTACGAAGTTGGCTATATCAAACAAACTGGGTCGCAATTGTGGCAGATCCTCTCAACGGCATTTGGGGAGAAAGTTAATAAAAGCAATCTTCAGTCTGTATTGCGGCGCTATAGTCGATCGCCTTTGAGGGTTGGCAATTTGACAGCGGCACTACCGGACGATACCGCCAGACGCGTCTCCAACCTTCAAACCTCAGTATGCCCCGATTCATTAACTGCTACCCACTTTGAACTGCAAGCAACCCACGCGCACCAGGATTGGGGTGAAGCGACCGATGTTTCAGCGTTTTACGGACGCTCAACCGAGCTGAAGACACTGGAGCAATGGGTTTTA
>JBBSHC010000714.1:0-2600 GCA_038253425.1 Leptolyngbyales cyanobacterium
CCCTGAAGCAATGGCAGCAGCACTGGGAACAGGCTGCGGATCGGAACGAAACCGTATCGGTGATTGTCTGTACTCGCGATCGCCCAGAGCAATTGGCACGGTGTTTACAGTCCCTTTTGCTGCTGGCAACCCCACCGCATGAAATTCTAGTCATTGACAATGCATCCAGTTCGGATGCGACCCAGAAAGTAGTGGCACAAATTCCCAATGTACGCTACTTTTCGGAACCCAAGACAGGACTGAGCTTTGCCCGGAATACGGGCATTCTTCATGCAACGGGTGCACTCATCGCTTTTACTGACGATGATGTCGAAGTGCATCCGCACTGGATAGAGCAACTGCGTTGGGCTTTTCGTGATCCACAGGTGATGGCAGCGACTGGATTAATTATCCCTGCCCGATTAGGAACCGAGGCGGAAACGGTTTTTCAACGCGGCTCCACTGGGTTTGGCTGGGGCTATCATCCACTCACGTTTGACCAGTTGTTTTTCCAAGCAATGAAGTCGTTAGGCGTGCCGGTGTGGCGGATTGGAGCTGGTGCAAACATGGCCTTTCGTCGTCAGATTTTTGATCTGGTAGGAAAATTTGATCCGCGCTTGGGCGCAGGCGCTTCTGGCTGTAGCGAAGACTCCGAGTTCTGGTACAGAATTCTGGCAGCGAATTGGAAGTGCCGTTATGAGCCAACAGCCGTTGTCTATCACTACCATCGATCGACCTTTGATAGTTTACATCGACAAATGCACCAATATATGCGGGGTCATGTCACAGCACTATTAATTCAGTTTGCTCGGCATCATCACTGGGGAAATCTGCGCCGTCTCTTTTGGGCGTTACCGCGACATTATCTGGGTTATCTTGGCATGGGCTTGCTTACAGGCTTTCGAGGCAAATATCGCACAACCTTTTCTGAAATCTTCGGTTATTTTGCAGGTATCTGGTTTTATCTGCGGTACTGTACCGTTGCTTCTAATTCTCCTTATGAGAAAAGCGAGGTAGCCAGAACCTTTGCAGAAACAAGCTGCCCTTCTCAACGAACGTAAATATCTATTTAATTAATTAATGACTTTGATCAATGACTCACCTTACTTCATCGCCATCTCCTACTCAAAATCAGTCAGCAACGGCAGCTCATAAAGCGCCTTTGGGACAATTTCTAGCGCGTAACCCGTTTGCCCATCCTTTGACATTGGGATTCTTTTACCGTGAGAAAATGCGAGCGATTCATACGATCGCTCCCGATCAATCCTTTTACAGCCTTTTGGAGGTGGGAGGTGGACAGGGTGGCTTAACAGCACGGCTCTACCCCAACGCACAGATTACAAACTTGGACTTTAATCCCAGCTATGCCCAGGCTCCCTGTAACCAACAACCCAACATCAGCTTTGTCTGTGGGGATGCGACACAGTTGCCGTTTGACGATGAGTCGTTTGATGCAGTGACAATGTTTGATGTGTTGGAGCATATTCAGGACGATCGCAAAGCCATTTCCGAAGCACTTCGAGTGCTGAAACCAGGTGGCTTTCTCATGGTAAGCACTCCCGACGAAAGCGTCTGGCGCTTCCCCTACTACCCCGTCTTCAAATCAATCTGCCCGTTGGAAGCGAACATCATGGCAGAGTGGGGGCATGTCCGGCGTGGCTACACACTGGAAACGCTCAAAGCACTCATTCCGATCGCCTTTCAGAAGCATGCCACCTTTATCAATGCTCTGACGGTACTAAGTCATGATCTTGCCTTCTCTTCCCTACCGCCGGGACTACGTTATGTTCTGTGTTGTGTCCTTAGCCCATTGACATGGTTGGGATACAAGCGACATCAACCTACAGCTAAAGGGACAGAAATCGCGTTGCTCTGGCAGAAGCCAGCCAGGGAAAGCTGAATGTTAAAGGGCAAAAGGGCATGGGTTTCTATACTTTGAGCAAATCAAAGCTTCTCAATATGAACCAACTGCAACAACCCACGATCGCGCTGTTTCCTTGGGGGGATTTGATTGAAGATTTTTTGGACACGATCAATCTTTCCTTTGAGTCCTTTTGCAATGAGATGACCGGTGGTTGGCTGTTTGGTTATGTTGAAGCGCTTAAACTGGTTGGGGTGCATACCGTCATCTTTTGCGTCTCGGCGCGAGTATCAGAGGCGACCCGCTATATTCACAAACCCACTGGAGCCACAATCTGCGTGTTACCTGCACCAATGCTACACACGTGGGCACGGCGATCGATGCTCCAGCCTTATGCATGGCGGGTAGAAGAAGCCTTTAAGACTGTTTCACCTCTACAACGTCCCTTTCTAGCCATGTTGAAAGGGATAGCGCCCTATTTAGCAAACCCTATACCGCTCATGGTGCAGGAGCTAAGGCGCGAAGGCTGCTGTGCCATTCTGTGTCAGGAATACGAGTATGCACGCTTTGACATCTGTGTGCTGCTCGGTAAATGGCTTCGTCTGCCTGTGTTCGCGACGTTTCAGGGAGGCGATTTTCAACTGAGTCAGATGGAAGGTTTAATCCGTGCCCATACTTTGAACGCCTGCGCTGGCTTCATTGTGGCTTCTCAGGTTGAAATTGAGCGGCTACAAAAGCACTATCAGATTCCAGTGGCAAA
>JBBSHC010000715.1:0-2594 GCA_038253425.1 Leptolyngbyales cyanobacterium
TGGCGGCTTCCTGTTGCAAAAGCGTTTCAATGTGAGCGGGCAAGGATTGCAGTGCTGCTACCATCGGCTGCAACTGCCGGTGAGTCAGGCGCTGACGACGATAGGCTAGATCCAACGCAAGGCAGTAGAACACAACCAGTTGGGCAAGAAAGGTCTTTGTGGCAGCGACTCCAACTTCAGTCCCGGCAAGCGTAGGAAGGGTGTAAGTAACAGCCTTGCTCAGAGAGCTTTGGGGTTGATTGGTGATACCGATGAGCCTGGACTGAGCAGATGATTGCCACGATCGCCGCTCGTTTTCCAACGCGACAGCAGCCAGGGTATCGCCAGTTTCACCGGATTGAGTGACGGCGATCGTAAGCGTGTTGGCGGTCATGGGCAACGGTGCAGAGACAAACTCAGACGCCGATCGCACTCTGGTAGGAATACCTGAAATTTGCTCAAACCAGTACTGAGCAACCAACCCCGCGTGACGACTCGTACCACACGCCACAATTTGAATTTCTGCCAGATCGGTGTAGAGTGCGGCTGGCAAACCGAGGTTAAAGGGGCTGGACAAGGCACCATCCTGAGCCTCATTCCAATGGGGTGTGAGATACGCTGCCAAACACGATCGCACCACCGCTGGCTGTTCGTAAATTTCTTTCAGCATGAAGTGGGCAAACCCTTGCTTGTCAGCAGGATCGGCAGGGAACATGGGCGCTGGTTTACGTAAACTCAACAATGACCTCAATTAATTTGTGGAGAACGCATGAAGTGACAGCACGTAGATCAAGGTACTACACATCGATTTAATGAAGCTTACCAATTCGGATAGTGAATCTAGAAAACTTGCTGAAGTGGCACTACGCCTCAAAGTAGATGTATGGCGCGGTTGTTTAAGCAACGATCAACAGTGTAAGTTCTAACGTTGGCAACACCAGCGAGCGAGTAATGGGCAAGAAGAAGAAAGCGAAAAAGCAAGCGAAGCAAAAAGCTGATGGAGAGAAGAGGGGCAATCTTCGCGCTACTGCCACTGCTATAGGTACGGCTTTAGCGGGTACTGTGGCTGGTGGAATGGCACAGTCAGCGATCGCCAAAGTAGCTGGCAAAACAGTAGAGCATGCCCAGATTAACCGGATGTATCACTCGCTGCGAGAGGCAGCTGTTGCCGTCAAGCACGCCATTGATGAGGCTCAACCTGCTGTTAAAAATGCGCTCGATGCGGTTCAAGAGGCGTTAGGAGATCTCGATGTTGATATTACAGATGCCGCTACATCCCTAAAAGACAAAGCAAAAGATACTCAAGCATCGGCAGGTAACCTGATCGACGGTGCAGTAGACAAACTTAAAGATGTGTCTAACAGTATTGAAGCTTCAGCCAAGAACGCGAAAGGTAAAGGATAGGCGTTTATGACGATCGCACCTTAGTCTTTTTGATTACTTTAAATCCACAAGAAAGCTGCGTCACTTTGTCAATTGAATTTACTTTTCGGCAACTCTACAGTTAGCTAAATAGTTACTCGTTTTAGTTCGATCGCTCTAAAAAAATAGGGCTTACCTTAACTCAACCATTCTGCAAATTGAGCAGCAAATTGACAAATCTGCCTCAATCATCGTCTTCCTGCTGTCCCACTTTCTTACCAGGTGTGAGTCCACAGTGACCTTCCAGTTGAGAACGCCGCAAAAACTGTCGTAGGTGCATCAAATGCTCATTGTCTGGCAGTGAATCGAGCTTTTCTAGCGCCTGATTGAGCGAAACTCCCGATCGATAAAGCAGTCGAAACGCTGTTTTTAGCGTCTGCATGACCTGCCCTTGCTTCTCGTCCGCCAAGCCTGCCCGTTTTAGCCCCACCCGATTGAGCGATCGTACTCGTGCAGGTTGACCCTCTACCAACATGTAAGGGGGTATATCATGCGTAATCTGGTGCATGAACGCCACCATAACCAGGCGTCCCACCCGTACAAAGGGATAAATTTCACCAATCCCACTAATGAAAGCCCGTGATTCAACGTGGACATGCTCACCAAGAATGACAGCATTTGCAATCACTACTTGATCTTCGATGGTGCAATTGTGAGCAATGTGTGTATACGCCATTAGCAGATTGCGATCGCCGATCGATGTCATTTCACCAGCACCAACCGCCCCACTTATTAAGACATATTCTCGAATCTGGTTATCATCACCAATTTTGACCAGACTGCTTACACTATCAGAACGTGCGTTTTGCGGCTCGACACCAATTACTACTCCTGGAAAAATTTTGTTTCGTGCTCCAATTTCAATCCAGCCATCAAGCACCACATTAGGACCGATGATTGTTTTAGGACCAACTTTCACCTTTGCCCCAATCACAGCATGAGCACCCACCTGCACAGTAGAATGCAGCTCAGCACCAGGATGAATCGTCGCAGTAGGGTGAAGTAGGATAGTCAAGAGCGCACTCCTAGTCAAAAAACGCAGGCATAAATTGAATCGATTGACTTATGGTAATCAACCAATCGTGGCTTTGCGTGCATACTGCTTGCGGCAGCAAATCGTTAATGCCCTTGAAGACATTTGCAGCATATCAGAGCCTTTTAGCCGTTTACCCCTCATGTTGCTCATCAGCAAA
>JBBSHC010000716.1:0-2590 GCA_038253425.1 Leptolyngbyales cyanobacterium
ACTCCGGTTTGTGCTTTCTTATCAGAATTCAGTTTCACCCTATGAATGAGCCTGCTATCCATTCCCATCCACCCGGTGAAAAGGTGGAGGTTGCTGTTCAGCTTGACCCCGACTTGCTGGAGCAGCTTAAGCACCTGACAAACGATCCCAGCAAAGTGATTGAGGTTGCCGTTCGCCAGTGGCTCCGGAATCAGGGTGGTCGAGAGGACGAATTGGCTCGTACGTTAAAGCGTAATCCCCCTGTGCCCCCACGCGGAGAATGGAACGATTAGCCTTACATTTACGCTTGTTCGACTGAGCGATCGTAGCCTCAAGTAGCCTGAAGCTAAGTTGTATGCAGAGAGAGAGGACATGAGTTTGCTTGCGACCCGTTAACCCTTTATCTCACAGCTTTAACTAACCATGCTTTAGGCTAGATGTGCTTTAGGATTGATAGAACAATGGGATGAGCGATCGCGCTTCATCTGTCAAGCACTGCGCCTCTCAAGTTCGTATCCCTTAGCGTCAGTCCGTCTCAGGTCGCTCTACAGTTCAGACCAATCTATAAGCCCCCTTAAGTAGAGGCGTTTGCCAAACCCACTCTCGCTTTTTATCTTTACCTGCATCTCTTTACCTCTACCCTGCGCGCTTGTTTTATTGCTAATACAAACCGCTTCCCATTCTGACTCTGATGACTTCTCCCACAGATTTTCAACGTCCCTTGTCAGGCGATTGGGCATTCACACCAGAGCAAGACCGATCGACGGGTTTTGTCGATGAGTTGATGTTCACGCAAGGCGCTGAGGGTAGTTATCTGTCCTTTCATTGGCAGTGGGCTAGTCATAACGGCGTGGTGCTTGATCGCGTTGTGGGCAGTCGGCTTGGCGAGATTCTGGGTCCGGTTGACGTGTCGTCCTATCTAGAGCGTGTGCAGCGGGTTTTAAGCTGCCGTGTTGCTGAGCGCTTTTGCTGTTATTTTCGCTGTGCTGACCAGACGCTGCTGTTTGATTTGGTCATGAGTCCTGTCTTAGTGCCACATCGCGTGCCAACAACGGTGATGGTAGCAGGGAGGCTGATCCTTTCGCCGCCTGAAGATGCCGCAATGGCTGGGATGGAAGAAACCCTTTTATTAGAAGACGGGTTTACGCATCCGTCGCCTGTTGTGGCTCTGAGTTCCGATCGCTACCAAAAGTTACTGACTCAAATTGCCTGGAACATTCGTCGAACGCTGGATTTGCCTACGATTTGGCAGCAAACCGTGCAGGGCTTGGGCAAAGCGTTGGGTGTCAGTCGATGCGTGGTTTGCCCCTACGAACCGCTGAATCCAAAAATTAAAGTAGTGGCAGAATATTGCCAGCAACCCTACCCTTCCATGTTGGATCTGGAGTTTCGGGTTGCTGACTATGCTCATCTTACCACCGCGATCGCCTCGCTGGAACCCGTCACCCTGAGGCATGAATCATCCGTACAGGAGACTGCGACAAGCTTTCAGCAGCAGTCAACGTTGATCGTGGCGACGTGTTACCAGGATCAACCAAACGGGCTGATTGTGCTGCACCAGTGCGATCACATTCGCATGTGGACCGATGCTGAACTAGGATTGATGCAGGAGGTTGCCGATCAGGTCGGTACTGCGATCGCTCACGCCTCTTTGTTTACCGCAAGCCACGCTCTGACCGCACAGTTACAGCGGGCAAACAGCAACCTGCTGCAAAAGCATCGTGAATTAGAAGAAGCCAGACAGCAAGCCGAAGAAGCATCTCGGCTTAAAAGCGAGTTTCTTGCCAATACATCCCACGAGTTACGTACGCCGCTCAACGGCATGATTGGCTTCTTGCGGTTAATCCTGGATGGGATGGCAGACGATCCGGAAGAGCAACATGAGTTTATTAAAGAGGCGCATGGTTCAGCGCTGCACCTGCTAGACATCATCAACGACGTGTTGGATATTGCCAAAATTGAGGCGGGCAAGCTCCAGATTGAGTTGAGTCCCATCAAGCTGAACGAGCTTCTGGATGACGTGCATCGGTTTGCTCATGGTCAAATTCATCAAAAGAAACTCAGCTTTGAGATTCAAAAGCCGCCTACAGATGATGAAATTATTCTCTTTGGCAATTACCAACGGCTGAAACAGGTCATGTTTAACCTGGTCGGTAATGCAATCAAGTTCACCCACGAAGGTGGCGTCACGATCAGCATTGAGGTCAGCCGTAAAAAAGTGACGGTGCAGAATCAGGAGATGCCTGGCATGGTAAAGGTGCGCGTTGCCGATACAGGCATTGGTGTCTCCCTGGATAAGCAAGACAAGCTGTTTCAATCGTTTAGCCAGGTGGATGGCTCACGCACGCGACAGTACGGTGGTACAGGGCTGGGACTGGCAATTTCTCAGAAGCTTGTAGAGGCGATGGGCGGTGTGGTGAATTTCTACAGCATGGGTGAAGGCTTAGGTTCGACCGTGACCTTTACCGCCCCGCTGTATCAGGAACCTGTCATGATTACGTCTTGAAAGCTGTCAAGAGGTAGTGTGAATTTTAGTCGTCGGGTTTTGGGAGCAGAGGAGGCAGAAGAGGCAGGGGAGGCAAGAGGTAGCGGGGGCAGCAAGAGAGCAGGG
>JBBSHC010000717.1:0-2580 GCA_038253425.1 Leptolyngbyales cyanobacterium
GTATCGCCTGTAGAAGCAGGTACTGGAACCCTGAAGGATGCCACTTCCGAAGCAATTCGAGATTGGGTAACGAATGTAGAAGATACGCACTATATTCTTGGTTCTGTCGCTGGTCCGCATCCTTACCCCATGATTGTGCGGGATTTTCATACAGTGATTGGGCAAGAAACCCGCGCTCAGTGTCAGGAAAAGTGGGGCGGTTTGCCAGATATTCTGCTGGCTTGTGTGGGTGGTGGCTCCAACGCGATCGGGCTGTTCCATGAATTTATCGATGAGCCAACGATTCGTATGATTGGCGTTGAGGCAGCAGGCGAAGGCGTTCATACAGAAAAGCACGCCGCCACTTTAACGCAAGGGCGCGTTGGTGTCTTACACGGTGCCATGAGCTATCTCTTACAAGATGATGATGGTCAGGTGACGGAGGCGCATTCAATTAGCGCTGGCTTGGATTATCCCGGTGTGGGGCCAGAACACAGCTATCTTAAAGACTTAGGTCGGGCAGAATACTATAGCGTGACGGATGCAGATGCACTCGCTGCATTCCAACGATTGTCTCAACTAGAGGGCATCATCCCCGCGCTAGAAACGGCACACGCGATCGCCTATTTGGAAGCGCTCTGTCCTCAACTAACAGGCAAGCCTCGCATTGTAATTAACTGCTCTGGGCGGGGGGATAAAGATGTACAAACCGTCGCCAAAGTTTTGAATTCTACTGGTTTAAATCCTACAGAGCCTCAGCAGGGTTAGGGGTACCACTCTGTAGACAGTTCATTAACGAAGCGGAGTTGACCACGGCAGGCAGCCCGTAACACACGATTCACCGCATAACGCTCCTCATCACTGAGAGATTCGTCGAATACGGCTGCCATAAGCCCATAACGGTCAGCTAAGGTAATCACCCTAGAGATGCTGACTTGGGCAAACAATTCTGCGATCGCGCCGGGAATAAGTTGAGCGGGGGCTGACATAGCAACGACTCAGGAACTCGATACCTTTAGTATCAGCGGTTTCCTCTCTTGCCCTGGTGACCAAAGCCGTAAGCAGCGTGTGATTGTTTCTGCGTTCAAGCGTGACCGATGACTCATAGTAATGGTGATGCCTGCTGCTGAGGCGAGTGACAGACATCACCAACCAAACTTACTCACTATGATGCTAAGTATGACGGTTTACTTCCTCTTGCAGCCACCCGTCTACAGGTTGCCCGTCTTTTCGGCGCAGCTCAACCTCTACTACTGACACTTGCCCCGATCCGGGTGATGCAGGCTTTTGATGAAACAAAATATCGTACGCGGTCGGATCTTCCTGGCGCTCTTTTAACCAATCCTGCACCTTCAGCGTGGCAAAAAACGACTGCCCCTGCTCAAACATGCGAGTGATTTCCATTTGGAGCGTGAAAGGATTAAACCGAGCCATGACGGGTTCTTATTAAGTGCCGCACCTATTTTAAGCTGGTTTTAGTGACGTGGACTACAGGGTAAATAAACCTGAGCCACCAGCCTCTAGCCATCAGCTTTTTGTGGATCAGGCAGCATTACGATGTAGCAATCTTGCAGAAAAATAGAGAAAAGGCTGACTAGCCGCCGTCTACGGCGAAGGAGCAACGATTAATAGACTGTTAGTTCTTGATGGGCACAAGATGCTTCGATAAGTAGCATATTTAGACGTTTTAGGTTTTTCGCTCTCTTCAAAAATAGGGGTGTGAGCGACTGTCTAAAGCGGTTGGGTGGTTGAATCCTCTGAAAATAAGCCCAACAGCGGACCCAAAATTGCCCCAAAAACAAAGCCGCCTGCATGTGCCCAATACGCCACACCACCTCCTTCCATGCCGATATTCATGGGAGCTTCCAGACTAGCAAGACCGTAAAGCGCCTGCTGCAAAAACCAGAAACCTAGGAAGGCGAAAGCTGGCACCCGAAAGGTCCAGAAAAAGAAGCCTAAGGGAATGAGCGTGAGTACCTCCGCTTTTGGAAAGCGCAGAATGTAAGCTCCCATAACTCCAGCGATCGCGCCACTCGCTCCAAGTGAGGGAATAGCCGAACCAGACGAAAAGAACCATTGGGTTAACGCCGCTAACGCCCCACACGCGAGATAAAAGATTAAATATTTAAGATGTCCCAGGCGATCTTCAACGTTGTTGCCAAAAATCCATAAAAACAGCATGTTGCCTGCTACATGCAAAAAACCACCGTGTAAAAATTGCGATGTAAATAAAGTGATCCATTCAGGAAACGGTTGGACCGCAAGCTGACCAGAAAAGCCCGCCGTTAGTTCTCTTGGCACAACAGCCCACACGTGCAGAAACTGCTCAAGTTGGGGCGGAGTCAGGCTCAACTCATAGAGAAAAACCAAAATGTTGGCAGCAATCAATGCGATCGTTACAACAGGCGTAATTCGCGTTGGGTTATTGTCACGCAGAGGAACCACTAATTTATCCTTTCTTGTAATCAGCTAGAAGCGAGAATACTTGATTCAGACAAGCTATATGCTAATCGAAAGGCAGATTTTTAATTTTTACTTGCAGGATTGCATCACAAGGCGTTCTTAATTAGTCGATCTGATGGGTCTAACTACACTTACCCA
>JBBSHC010000718.1:0-2580 GCA_038253425.1 Leptolyngbyales cyanobacterium
GATCCCGGTGGTGGTAAGCCTAACCCCTTTTCCAAAGGTGGCCTTGCAAAAGCGGTTGATTGGGGCAACTTTCATCCCTATCCCGGTGGCAATCCGTTTAGCTTTCCATTTGACTACAACACCACAGCAAAATATTACTGGAACAGCAACTTTCCCTCCATCAACATCGACGAATTTCCCTACAACTTTGACACCTACAGTCCGCCGTTTCAGCCCAAACCAATGGCAAGCACTGAAACGGGCTACTCCACCTTTAAGCAGGGGGTTTCAGAAACAGTTCACGCTAAGTACATGCCGCGTCTCTTTTTAGAATTTTTTCGCAAAAAGATTCAGCGCACCTGTTCCTACGAGTTGGTGGACGAGTTTGCCGATCGCGATCGTGCCAAGCGTGAAGCGAACTTTGGGCTGTTGCACCATGATCTTTCACCCAAACCTGCCTATACAGCGGTAAAAAATTTAATTAATCTGCTGCGCGATCCGGGACCTGCCTTTACACCAAGCGGGCTTGCTTACTCCTTTAAGGTGCAGCCCGTGAAGAACTACCGCGAACCCAACTCACAGCGCGTTGCGACCTACGATCGCACTCAGTACGTACATCATGTCCTTTTGCAAAAGCGCGATCGCACCTTCTACCTGGCGCTCTGGCATGAAGTTTCTAGCAATGACACCAGCGTTAAACCGCCCCGCGAAATTCAGCCACCCGCCATGCCAACAACTCTCACGCTCAACCAATCCATCCGCACCGCTACGATCTATATGCTGGGTGATGACGGTCGCCTGACCACTACGCCTGCAAAGTTGACTAACAATCAGCTCAAACTAACCGTTCCCGATCGCGTCATGATCGTCAAACTGACACCTGCGTAAACTGCAAGAACCAGGGACTTGACTGAGCGACAAGCTGACCAGTTTTATTCACCCACTTGGGTGAGCCTGCTTGAGGAGGTTAAGGAACAGGCGACTGACTACGTTGGTAAGTATCAACTGATGCTGGAGTTTGTTGTGTCCTCTCCGTTCGATACAAAGAGTTGTCTTGTGCCTGTGACTGTCAATCAAGTGTCTGATCAACCGCTCCTTCAAATTGGCGATCGAGGCTGTAAGGTCATCGAACTTCAAAAGTTGTTAGCTCATTGGAACCTCTATAGCGGCGCAATTGATGGCGTCTTTGGCGTGCAACTTGAACGTGCCGTCCAAACGTTTCAGCACCGTGTGTTTTTGCCAGATGACGGAGTGGTGGCTGTTTCAACCTGGCGATCGCTGTATACAGGCGCGCCCATCAATATGCCCATCTTACAGATTGGTAGCGCTGGTAGGGCGGTGGTTTTGCTTCAGGAAGTGCTGCAAGCGGTCGGGCACGCTACAACACAGCCGCATGGGAATTTTGATCAACCAACCGAAACCGCAGTGCGCCAATTTCAACGGCGTCAGGGTTTGGTCGTCGATGGGGGCGTTGGTGCCTGTACGTGGCGTATGTTAAGCAAAAGTTGGCGCTAGATAAACCTGAATTGCCAGTGCTTAGTGTGAAGTGTAAGGTGGAAGGGCAGCACGTGCGATCGCTAGCCGCTGCTTGGCTCCTATTCAGCATGAACATCAAGCTCACTCAAATTCGCACCTTCGGGTTGGTGGCATTCGTCGGGCTGCTAACCAACTGCGCCAGCCCAACGCCTGAGGTTTCTCCCTCTGCTAATGTTTCTCCGAGGGCATCCGCTACCCCTGCCCTCACGCCGATCGCCAAAATTAGTGAAATTCAAAACCTGCCCGTCTTTGTCCACTTACTGAGCGCCGCCCAGGAGCAGCCAGCCAAAGAGGGTATGGGTTTACAGTTAGGCGAAACCATTCGGACTCAGGGTCGGGCGCTGGCTCAGATTGATTTAAACAGTGGTTTGGCTTTTCGTCTTGCTGGTGATGCTGTGTTAACACTTCAGCCCGATAACCGTCTCAATCTGACTGCGGGTGACATGATCACTTGGATTCAGCCAGGGAAGAAGGTGCCAACAGAAATTGTGACTCCGGCAGGTGTGGCAGGCATTCGGGGCACAACGGTTTTTGTCAAAATCCCTAAAGATCCGCAAGAGGGTGTTCTGTTTTTTGCGTGGGAAGGCTCTGTTGCGGTGCGCTTGCCAGGTCAGCAAGAGGAAGTGCTGCTGAAAACAGCCGAAGAAGTGCGAATCAAACCAGGCGATCGCACCATCAGCCAAATCCGTCAACGGGTACGACGGCTGAGCCGAGCAGAATGGCGGCAAAAACGCCAAGCCGATCCGCTACTGCACAGCTTTAAGAGAGCGCCGATGTCCACTCTCTCGATTATTAATCAGATCAAACCCGGACAGGTAACGCTGATAGCGCCAGTGTCAAAGGGTCAAGGGGAAAAAACTAACGTCGAGCTAAAGCGAACGAACGATCGCCAGCCGAGCGATCGCAGTCCAGCAAAATCAGGCAAGCCTGATAAACCAGGTAAGCCTGATAAATCAGATAAAGCTGATAAAGCGGAAAGGCGACCAGAGCAGCAAAACAATGCCAGGAGTGGTAGAGCCAACGCGCCTGAAAAGAAACCCGAAAAAGAGAAACCTGAGAAAGAGA
>JBBSHC010000719.1:0-2577 GCA_038253425.1 Leptolyngbyales cyanobacterium
AGTCGATGGTCAATGGTGTCGAGTCGTTGTTCTGTGGTCATGATGGTTTTTAGCGATCGCTCAGCCGAGACTCTGGTCTATTCTACAAGGATTGCTCTATGAGCATTGTGAGCAAGTGCCTTAAATGTGAGAGCCTTTACAGGTAAAAGTCCGCGACTTCAGGTCGAGCGTCTACGCGCTGGTCTGTGCGAAAGTGGGAACGCATGTAAAGGCTGAACGTGAGTTATGACCGTGTTTGAAAAGCCGTCGAGTCGGTCTACTGCCTGGTTCAAGGTTGGCATTTTGGGGCTGCTGCTGCTGTCTCTGGCGCTGCGCTTTTGGGGCTTGGGTCGGTTTAACAGTCTGGTCTTTGATGAGGTTTATTATGTCAAGTTTGCTCACAACTATTTGACCCAAACGCCATTTTTTGATGGACATCCTCCGTTGAGCAAATACATCATCGCGATCGGGATGTGGCTGGGCAATCAGTTACCGATCGGGCGCGCTACTGTAAACAATCTTGCAGGCGCTGAGTACAGTACATGGAGTTACCGCTGGCTCAATGCTTTGACAGGTTCATTCATACCCCTCGTCATTACAGGTATTGCCTATCAGTTAACCCATCGCCGCCGCTATGCCTTTCTGTGTGGACTGTTCGCCGCGCTAGATGGCTTGTTTCTCGTGGAGTCGCGGTATGCCCTGAATAATGTTTATTTGGTGATTTTTGGGCTGCTAGGGCTGTGGTTTTTGCTGCTGGCATTAGATCAGCGATCGCTTTGGCGAGGCGTATGTTTGGCAGCATCAGGTATTTTTTTTGGGGCATCTGCGTCGATTAAATGGAATGGTTTATGGTTTTTGTTTGGTGCGTATGGGTTGTGGCTTGCCGCTTGGCTGCTCCGGTGGCTTCAGGTACGCGTTCCCTTACAACCGTTGCGAGATGCAGCAGTTGTAAGGGATGCGGCAAAAACTGTCTATAGCCCGCTGCAAGCCTTGACCCGCTTGAAAGTATGGCAGGTCGTGTTGAACCTGGGCTTGGTACCCGCTGCATTCTATCGCCTGATCTGGATTCCCCATTTGAAGCTCAATCCCACTGTTGGCTTTTGGGAGCTACAGCAACAAATTCTGAGCTATCACGAACGGGTGGGCAATGGTCCGAAGGTGCATCCCTACTGTTCTGACTGGTATACCTGGATTTTGATGCTGCGTCCGGTGGCATATTACTACAAGGTTGAAGCGCAGGGGGGACCACTCATCTCTGGTAATCCAGCGGTACGACCGGGCACTACAGTGATTTACGATGTCCACGCGATCGGCAACCCGATTCTGTGGTGGCTCTCGACCCTGGCGATCGCTACTGTGCTGGTGCTGCTGCTGCTACAGGTCGTTAATTGGCTACGGGTGAGAATCGCTGGTGAGGCGATGTTATACCACGATCGCACGTCTGCCTTGAACACCTCTGAAACCTGGCTGGCACTCTTTTTTGTGGTGAACTATGCTGCTAATTTACTGCCCTGGTTAGATGTGACGCGCTGTACCTTTATCTATCACTACATGGGTGCGTCGGTCTTTGCCGCAATGGCGCTTGCCTGGTTAGTCGATCGCTGGCTTGACAGCCGTCAACAACGGTTACGCACTGTTGGCATCGCTGTCATTGTGCTGATTGTGCTGGCGTTTATCTTCTGGTTACCCATTTATTTGGGCTTGCCTCTATCGTCGCTCGGTTTTCGGCTGCGAATGTGGTTGCCGTCGTGGGTGTGAGGGCAGAAAGGATGAAGGATGAAGGCTAAAAGAGTACTATTTGCATTTCCTTGCTTGTTTCTATGCCCTTAAAAACAGCGATCGGTAGACGGCTTCTCCTCGTTCCATTGTTGAGGTTTCGCGTTCGGTGGGAATGGGTAGGGGATTGGTGGGTAGCCAGTCGGTGTGCTGTGGAGTAAAGGCAGGATGGGCAGCGAAGCGATCGCGCATTTCTACCGCTACCTCTGCCACATCAGACTGAATGAAGACACTGCCACCGGGTGCAAGTGCGCGTGCCAGATCCTCAATGAGTTCCGGTTGCACCACTCGTCGCTTTTGGTGTTTGCGCTTAAACCACGGATCGGGAAACTGGATAGTGGCTGTTTGCAAGAGTCCCTCTGGTAGCGAGGTGAGTAACGGTCGCAAGGAATTGTTAGCATTGCAGAACAGGTAATGCAGATTAGTCAAACCTAACTCGGCTTTCCAACTATTTGCCTGATCTACCAACGGCTCACGAATTTCCAGCCCCAAAAAATTCCAGTCTGGCTGTACCTGTGCCATTTGCAGCAAAAAACGACCCTTACCACAGCCAATATCAAGATGCAGCGGTTGCTTTGGTGCCGAGTAGATGGTTAGCCAATCGGGTGGACTGATGGGCGTCTGATACTTTTGACTGAGTGGATTAACATGCTCACGCACACGCACAATGGACAAGTGAAAAACACCTCTTGGGGAAAGTATGAAGGCTTAAAGTATGAAGGCTAAAAATGAAACCTTGGATTGGTTGTATGGAATTTAAGGCAGGCTGAACAAAATACACCTTCGCTTACGCCAACCTCTTTTTCGCCTTTCGCCTTTCGC
>JBBSHC010000720.1:0-2574 GCA_038253425.1 Leptolyngbyales cyanobacterium
GGGCAAGAACCGTTTGTTTTGCGGGCCGCACCACCAGGAGCTACTACCTGTCCGCCGCCGCAAGTGCAGTGTTTGCCAGGGTTTTGCGGTACCGATAAGCTGAACTACATTCTGGCGTTCCGTGCGTTACCAGCGGTGATCTTTTTTTCGGGGTTAATGGCACTGCTGGATAATTTGGGCATTATTCAGCGCCTTACCGCCGTGTTTGCAAAAGTGTTCTACTCAACCATGCGGCTGAGTGGGGCAGAGTCATTAAGTGGGGCGGCAAACATTTTTGTTGGTATTGAGGCGGCGATCGCAGTCAAGCCGTTTATTGCCAAAATGACCCGCAGTGAAATTGCTGCCATTCTAGCGTGCTGTTTTGGGACAGCGGCATCGTCCACGCTGGCAATTTATGTGAGCTTCCTCAGACCTGTGTTTCCCAACATTTTGGGGCATCTGGTCTCTGCTTCTATCATTGCCATTCCTGCCTGTTTCGTCTTGTCTAAAATTCTGGTGCCCGAAACAGAGGTGCCTGTGACAGCGGGTGGTATTCCCGTGGAGGAAGCGTCATCCTCAAATGCCCTTAAACCGATCGAGTCGCTGACGAAAGTAGACGAGTTTCCGCGCACGACGCTTCAGGATGAGGATGGTGAGGTGTTGGAAGCACCCAAAGAGACGGTTGGTGGCGAACCGATCGAGCGTGTTAGCCCAATGGATGCAGCAATTATCGGTGCGCTGGATGGGGTGCGAATGGCAGTGTCGATCGCTGCCGTTTTGATCCTGATTGTGGGTTTGGTGTCATTAATCAATCAGATCTTTGCTGGCTTGGCAGGGTTGCCCAGTCCCATTGGCGATGTGTTCAAAATTGTGACGCTGCAAAACATTGAAGGCGTTCTTTTCTTTCCGCTAACGCTGTTGACGGGTATTTCGCTGGATCTAAATGAGGTCTGGCAGTCGTCGGTTATTATCGGACGCCGCTTAACAGAAACCGCCATCCCACCGTATCAAGCGTTAGCGGCAGCAGCAGCCCTGCCCGTTGGTGAGCGGGTGATTAGCGATCGTGCAGTGCTGATTATCAGCTATGCGTTGTCGGGGTTTGCTCACCTGGCATCAGTGGGCATCTTTGTGGGTGGTACGATCGCGCTGGCTCCATCTCGCCGTAAAGACATTGCTGCTCTAGGCTGGAAAGCTCTTTTTGTGGGTACGCTGGCAACGCTGATGATCTCCTGTATTGCGGGTGTCTTCGATACGGGCAACCCCAGCATTCTCGGTGAAAAGGCTCCGATTCCAGTCGTCAGCCCTTCACCAGCGCTGTCGCCAACGCCGATCGCTTCGCCAACCAATCCCAGCGCGATCGTTGCGCCTACAATCCAACCGTCACCCGCGATCGCGCCTACGGTCTCTCCCCGTTCAGTGCAGCCATCTCCCAGCATCACACCAACTCCAGCCGTGCGTGTTGTCCCTCAGACTGCTCCCAAGTCATCCGTTAAGCCTGCCAACCCCAAGCCAACGGGAGCGCGGCAAGGAGGACAGTAAGCGACGAGAGATAGTCAACAGGGGTACACAAGCCAATGAGCGCGATCGCTCCTGCATGAGTGACGCAAGGGCGTCTTGCCATGAAAGGAAGTCATACCAAAATGTAAATCAACGATCAAGCGACCTGTGAAAACTCGATCTGATGTGGTTCTGGCAGGGGTTGACTATTCGCTTGAAGTACTTCGATTAAGCCTTCTAGCGCGTCTTGTCCCTTTTGGGCGGCTTCTTGATACGTTGTGCCGTGGGTAACGAATTGCTGCCAGGGAAACTCTGGGAGATGCACCAGATAGAGCTGATCGGCTTCTGACCACTGAATGACCATCGTATATTTATAGTTCATTCGCTCTCGTCCTCTAATGCTTTCAGGGCTTGCAGTGCTCGTAAGATTTGTGGCTCAAGGTACCTCGGCGCGTCATCGCCATCTTTCCCTGGAATGGTCAGCGGCATTGATGGCATTTGAGGATGTACCCAATAACTATGACTTCCTTTGCCTCGCCCCTTTTGCAAAATAAAGCCTGCCTGACTCACAATTTGCTTAAGTTCTCGAATTTTCTTAGGCATAGGCTGATTTTAGCCCAGGTTCAGATCACTACAGTTCTGTTTTATTGCCGCCGATCTGATCGCTGCACACTTTATCGCCACCAACGTAATCGCCGTGGATGTGATATTCAATGGGTTCGTCACCCCGTTGGGCTTTATGTCGGGCTTCGATCGATTCATAGCCGTCTAAAAGTTGACGCCGATTAAGTTTGAGTTTGAGTTTGCCAATGGGATAGTCTTGGATACCCATTTCTTCGAGTCCGAGGAGGTCCTGATAGTCGATCGGCTCAATGTGTGGATCGTTGAGCAACGGAATCTTTTCGTCAACTTCGAGACCGGGGATGGTTTGATGGATAGCGACGAACTGAGCGCGAATGAGCGCGATCGCACCTGCATGATTGGCTGAAGTGCGATCCGCGCTGACGCAAACCTCGGAGGTTTGACCCAGCCTTGCACCGCATGACCAAGCTCGATCTGAAACCTCCGAGGTTTATCGCTCCTGCATGATTGGCTGAA
>JBBSHC010000721.1:0-2559 GCA_038253425.1 Leptolyngbyales cyanobacterium
ATGGCAACGTGGTTGCAGGAATGCGGCATCCAATCCGTGGCAATGGAGGCAACGGGAGTGTACTGGATTGCGGTGTTCCAAATTCTGGAGACCCAGGGCTTTGAAGTCAAGTGGGTCAACGCCCGCCACGTCAAAACCGTGCCGGGTCGTAAAAGTGATGTGCTGGATTGTCAATGGTTACGACAACTCCACAGCTACGGGTTGCTGGCAGGGTCTTTCCGCCCCGATGACCAGATTTGTGTGCTGCGAAGCTACATCCGCCAACGGGACACTTTAATCAAGAGCGCCAGCACCCATATCCAGCGGATGCAAAAAGCGTTGACCCAGATGAATGTGCAACTGCACCGCGTCATCAGCGATATTAGTGGCACGACGGGTCTGGCAATCATTCGTGCCATTGTAGCGGGGGAACGGGACTTGCACAAACTGGCAGCCCTCAAAGACTGCCGCATTCATGCGAGTACTGATGAAATTGCCGCTGCGCTGACGGGCGACTATCGAGCCGAACTGGTGTTTGTGCTGCATCAGGAGTTGCAACGCTATGAGGTGTTTCAGGCGCAGATTGCCGCTTGTGACCTCCAAATCGAGGGGTGCTTGACTCAATTTGCGGATCAGGTTGACCTCGCCTCTGCTCCCTTGCCCGCCTCTAAAAGACGCGGCAAAAAACAACCCGGCAATGCCCCCACTTTCGACTTACGAACCCATCTGTACCGAATGAGTGGAGTAGACTTTACCCAGATTGATGGCTTTGGGGGGTTAACGGTTCTGACGCTGTTGTCTGAATTGGGCTTAGACCCCTCCCGGTTCCCGTCTGCCAAGCATTTTGCCTCTTGGTTAGGGCTTTGTCCCGGTAGTCGCATCACCGGAGGCAAACGAAAAAGCTCCAAAACTCGCCCCGTGGTGAATCGGGTTGCCAATGCGCTACGGATGGCGGCTCAGACCCTCGTTCGTTCTCAGTCTGCTTTGGGTGCTTTCTATCGCCGGATGAAAGCCCGCATGGGTGCGCCGAAAGCCATTACTGCCACGGCTCACAAACTGGCACGGATCTTTTATCATTTTTGGAAATCAGGGGGTTCCTATCGTGACCCAGGCATCGGTGCCTATGAGCGCCAGCAGCAAGAACGAGCCGTTAAAAACCTTCAGAAAAAGGCTCTAGCACTGGGCTTTGACCTGATTGCTAAACCCTCGTCTCCGGAGTGTGTTTCTTAGGAGTTAGGCTAAAATAGCCCAACGCGCTAAATTTGTATGTTTAGCCAATTCAGTCATTAAAGTGCTTCGAGGATAATATTGATCGAATGCCTCAATGACGTTCCTTTTGCCTAGAGGGTGTTATGAACTTTTCGTTAAACTGGAGGCATGAGTAGAAAGCCATACCCCACGGATGTGAGCGACGACGAATGGGCGTTCGTCGCGCCGTACTTAACATTAATGACCGAAGATGCGCCTCAACGCGACCACAGTTTACGCGAAGTGTTCAACGGAGTGCGCTGGGTCGTCCGCACAGGTGCAGCTTGGCGATTAATGCCCCATGACCTGCCGCCATGGTACACCGTCTATCAACAGACGCACCGATGGCTGAAAGCAGGGGTGTTTGAAGCAATGGTGCAAGACTTGCGCGAGGTGCTGCGAATCTTGGCGGGACGCAATGAGCAGCCCAGTGCGGTGATTCTGGACAGTCGGACGTTGCAATCGACGGTGGAAAGCGGTCATCGAGCTGGGTATGACGGCGGCAAACGTAAAAAGGGTAGCAAAGTCCATATTGCTGTAGACACGTTAGGGCAGTTATTAGCTCTGCACGTCACTCCCGCCAACGAGCAAGACCGAGCGCAGGTTCAGATTCTCATTCAACAGGTGCAGCAGATGACTGGAGAATCCGTCGAGGTGGCGTTTGTGGATCAGGGCTATACCGGAGCGCAAACTGCTGCTGATGCCGCAGCCGAAGGTGTTCGACTAGAAGTGGTGAAACTGCCAGAAGCAAAGAAGGGCTTTGTCCTGCTGCCTCGGCGTTGGGTCGTAGAGCGCAGCTTCGGATGGATGTCCCGATTTTGGCGTTTGGTACGAGATTATGAGCGATTACCAGAGACATTAGTAGGCTTTCACCTGATTGCATTTGTGATGTTGATGGTGAGGCAGTACGTGAGTATCGGGTTCAAAAGTGCATAACACCCTCTAGTGCCGCAACTACAGAACTTATTAGAGCGCGAAGCGGATAGCGAGTGATAGATTTTATGGGCAGCTCTCACTCAGATTTTAGTCAGAACATCTGATCTACAATCTACAATCAAGTCATGGAAATTCTCTCGGTTAGCCTTAAGAACTTCAAATCTCACAGCGATCGCCACTTCTCGTTTCAACCGGGCACCAACGCGATCTGTGGCGAAAACGGTGCTGGGAAGACCAGCATTCTAGAAGCGATCGCCTGGGTGCTCTTTGACCACAAGGGCGACTATAAAGTCGAAGACCTGATTCGCAACGGGGCGGCGAGTGCTCAGGCGCGAGTCGCGTTTATCTCCAGCCACGACCAGCGGACTTATGAGATTCAGCGCTGTACTCGATAGG
>JBBSHC010000722.1:0-2558 GCA_038253425.1 Leptolyngbyales cyanobacterium
AGAACCAAATAAATGCGCCCCACATCGGCATCAGGCTGCAAGAGGTGGAACAATGCCTGTTCTCATTTTCAAGGTCAGACTACCCAGCAGCCCAGCAAGCCCAGCCTAATTGAAGTAGTCAACATGCAGTCGCCTTCGCAGTCTCAAGCATCGGACAAGGCAAACAGCGATCGTGCTTCCGCTCAAGCAGCCGTGGTAGCTGCATAAACAAACACAGGGACGCGCTTGTAGGCTGGAGTGCCCGATCGCGGCTCAATGTGTGCCTTGAAGATCACATTCACTTCCGGGTAAAACATCACGGCGGCACCGGGGCGGACAGCGCCACAGATGACTTCCACCTGCTCCAGCTTGCCTGCATCGCCCTGCACCGTAACGCGCTGGTGCTCTTGTAACTCTGCACGTTCGGCATCCACTCGATTCATGAGAATGCAGTTGCGGTGAGGCATCCCTCGATAATGGTCGCCGATTTTGTAAACCACTGTGTTGTGCTGAGAGTAGCTGCGTCCGGTCATTAATGCCAGGGCAACGCCTGGTGTAGACTCTGGTATGCCAAGCTCTTGAGGTTGCAGCAGTGTCAACTTGGGCAGTGGCGTGACGAACATAGAGGCTTTGCCCGATGGCGTGGCAAATTTGGGTTCGGTAAAGATGCGTCCGCCGATCGTAAACTCTTCATTGGTGTCGTCGATCGCGCCAATTTTCTCGTAGCCCGGAATGGTTTGGGCAATCAGTTGGCGGACATATTTGGTGTCCTGAAGCTTGCGCCAGTTAACCGGATCATCTCCCAGAATGCGATGGGCGATTTCGGTCAGAAACTCTACTTCTGAGATCAGGTCGGCATCCTTCAGATGCGTTTTGCCTGTGTCGTTGAAGCGTACAAAGTTGTTGCCCGATTCCACCGTCGTTTTATGGGGATTCTCAAAGCGGTTTAAAACTGGAATGACGATCGTATTATGCTTTGCCAGCCCGCTGAAATGTCCTAAGTTCGGCTTTGTAGCGACATAGATGACCGTTTCAACCTTGCCGATCGCGCGTTTTGCCTGGGTTGAATCCGGGTTCGCGCCATACAGGTTGCCGCCCAAGCAGAGCAGAGTATCAACGTTGCCAGCATCTGCTGCTTCGATCAGATCGCGAGTGTGGTAGCCCTGTACTTTGCTAAGGGGACGTTTCAGCAGCTTTTCGAGCGCTTCCTGAATTTCTTTTTTGAGCTTAACGGTGACGCCCATGGAGCCAAAGCCCTGCACATTGGAGTGTCCCCGTACGGGCATGGTGCCCGCCCCCTCTTTCCCCGCATTGCCCGTCATGAGTGCCGTGTTCGCAATGCTGAAGACATTATCCACACCGTTTACGTGCTGCGTCAGACCCATTGCCCAACCGAAGACCACTCGTTCCGAAGTGCCGATAATTTTTGCAGCGGCTTCAAGCTCTGGTTTAGAAACGCCACAGGTTTCGGTGATGGTGTGCCAGGTGGTCGATCGCGCTTGCTCTACGACCGCTTCCCACCCTTCGGTATGCGCTTTCAAATAGTCTTCTTTAACTAAACCTTGCTCAAGCAGCGCCTTTTGAATGCCTGTAAACAGCGCCACGTCGCTACCCGGAATCGGTTGTAAGTAAAGTGATGAAATCTCGGCACCTTGGAGCAGACTGGTAGGAAAGCCAGGTGAGCCAAATTTGACGAGTCCGACTTCCATCATGGGATTGATCACGATGATTCTGCCACCCCGATCGCGCAGCCGAATCAACTCGTTCATCAAGCGCGGGTGGTTGTAGGAGGAGTTTGCACCCGCCAGCACGACGCAATCTGCCTTCTTCAGATTCTCCAGACTGACCATTGACGTGTTGGTGCCAAACATCTGCTTTAGCCCAAAGGTAGACGGGGCATGGCAGAGATCAGAACAATCCGCCAGGTTATTTGACCCCATCGCCCGAATCATCAGTTGCAATAGATAGGCCGCTTCGTTGGACGATCGCCCGGAACTGTAGGAGGCAATCCGTTCGGGCGCTTTACGAAACGCAGCGTCAGCGATCGCGTAAACCTCGTCCCACGACAGGCGCTCGTAATGTGACTTGCCCGCCCGCAGGATGACCGGAAAACTCCACCGTCCCAAACGGTCGGCTTCCATCGATGTAAGTTGTTGAAGTTCGCTAAGGCTGTGCTTCTCAAAGAATTGTGGCGCGATCGCGGGTTTTAGTTCGGCTGAAATTGCTTCCACACTTTTCATACAGCGCTGGAGCTTTTCACCTTCTTCGTTCGTGAAGCCACCTTTTTGTCCACCCGTGCCCCAGGAGCAAGAGAGGCAGGCGCTATGATGCAGCAGCATTTCCCACAGCTTGGGACCTTCGGGCGACAGGGTATGCTTTGCCCAGTATTCAATTACAGAGGGACCACCGCCGATCGCAGGCGTCTGATCGTTTGTTTCGTGAAACGGCGGAATCGGTTGCAGGGGCTGTTGCGAATCGGCGACCATCGAGCTAACCTCTGGTTGATGTTCTAAGTTGCTGTGCTGAATGTTTTGCCCATGACAGCTTTAGACGGTAGATGCTCGATCAAACCGCGCTAG
>JBBSHC010000723.1:0-2557 GCA_038253425.1 Leptolyngbyales cyanobacterium
ATGCAGTCATTGGCATGACGGGATTGCTGCTAGATACCGGGTTAGATCCACAGCAGCAAGATTTTGCCGAAACGATTCGTGGCAGCGGTGATAACCTCCTGACTTTAATCAATGAGATTTTAGATTTCTCGAAGCTAGAAGCAGGTGAAATGGAGCTAGAAATGCTTGCCTTTGATCTGAGCACCTGTGTGGAAGAGGTTGCCGATTTGCTGGCAGCCACAGCGCAGACTAAGGGGTTAGAAATCGCTACCTTGATTCAAAACAACGTTCCCACGGCTCTCTGTGGTGATATTACACGCTTACGCCAGATCCTCACAAACCTGGTTGGAAATGCCATCAAATTCACACACACAGGCGAAGTTGTCGTACAAATTTCGCTCGCCTCCGAAACCGAGACAACGGCAACGATCGTGTTTGCAGTGGAAGATACAGGCGTTGGCATTTCGTCAGTGGCTCAGCAAAAGTTGTTTCAACCGTTCACTCAAGTAGATGCTTCAACCACTCGCAAGTATGGC
Organism: Leptolyngbyales cyanobacterium; assembly: GCA_038253425.1. GTDB lineage: Bacteria > Cyanobacteriota > Cyanobacteriia > Leptolyngbyales > Leptolyngbyaceae > Stenomitos. Next base: position 516 of record JBBSHC010000723.1, read on the forward strand.
GGCACCGGATTGGGGTTGGCAATCTGCAAGCAGTTAGTTGATCTCATGGACGGCACGATCGGCGTTGAAAGTGTTGAAGCGCAAGGATCGCGGTTCTGGTTTACGCTCACGTTGGCAAAACAGCCCTCACCATCAAGGGTTGAGCTAGAAAGAAGCCCTACAGTTTGTTTGGATGGCTTGCGCTTACTGGTCGTAGATGACAATGCCACTAATCGCAAAATTGTGCGCTATCAAACGTCGAATTGGGGCATTACCGTCGATGAAGCTGATGGTGCGATCGCAGCGTTGCAAGCCCTCAACCATGCCGTAGCGATGGATCATCCCTACGATCTGATCATTCTTGATATGCAGATGCCAGAGATCGACGGCAAGATGCTCGGTCAACAGATCAAAGCAGACCCAGTCCTGGCACCGACGCCGCTGATTATGATGACCTCACTCAACCAGAAAGGAGGCATAAAACAACTGTTAGCGCTAGGCTTTGCCGCATATCTTGTCAAGCCAGTGCGTCAGTCTCGTTTGTTTGATTGTCTGATGGAGGTTATGAGTCGATCGCCGAGTGAAACTGTGCAATCAGTGCCGCCAAAAATGTTAAAGCCAAGCAGCTTGATGCAGCACTTCAACCCAAATGATCTTCAGCCCAAAAAATTAAAGATTCTGTTAGCAGAAGATAGTGCGGTTAACCAAAAAGTAGCGTTGCATCAGTTGAAGCATCTAGGTTATACCGCCGATGTTGCCGCAAATGGGCAAGAAGCCCTGGCTTTGATGGCAAAAATTCCCTATGACCTTGTGCTGATGGATTGTCAGATGCCTGTTATGGATGGCTACGAAACTACTCGCGCTATTCGCACAGGCGAAGGAGAAAACCAGCATACTCTCATCATTGCGATGACCGCGAATGCTATGAAAGAAGACCGCGATCGCTGCCTTGAATATGGCATGGATGACTACCTCAGCAAACCAGTGCGGAAGGAAGAATTAGCCGCTAAACTAACATTCTGGCATCAGGTCTTGCAAGATAAGCTGCAAAGCAGCGTTGAGGAATCACAGTTGGAGCAGTCCCATGCAAGCAAAACAACGGCAGTAAAAATGGATGAGCAGTTTGATCAACTGATTGATTGGCAGTATTTGCATCATATTTCGTCGGGCGATGACGCCTTTGAATTAGAAATTTTGCAATCGTTGCTTTTACTCTTGCCAGACCACTTGCAAGCATTAGAAATTGGAATCGCAGCGGCTGACTTTCGCCAGATTGAACGAGAAGCCCACTACATTAAAGGTGCGGCGTCTAGCGTTGGTGCTTGCAGAATTGCTACAGCAGCAGGGCATTTAGAGGAGCAGGCACGGCAGCATCAACTCGACAATCCGCATTACCTTGTACTGAGAGTGAAAGAAGACATTGAGTGCGTACGTCAAGTCATCGATCGCAAATTTGACCCTACCGCAGTAGGACCACAATAAGGCTAAACAGCAGTAACCCTGCAACCGCTAAAAAGGTCGTATGGCGTTTGACCCACGTTTTAATGCGAAAGCCCCTTAGGTCTGCCAGTTGCGTTGTGGCGATCGGCGATCGCACGTCATTGTAAAGCGTACAGTCCCTTGCCTCTGGACGTTTGGGAAAGGTGCAGGTATCGTCTGCATGGTAGGTGCAGGTCACGCAGAGCGGTTCGTTGCCTGTTGCCCGATGGAGCGGCATTCCTGGATGACCATGCGCCTTGAGCGGTGTGCGGCAGTGGGGGCAGGCGATCGCTTGAGTCGCAACGGTCTGGTGACAGCGAGGACAGTCCGGCATGAGCAGCATTTGAAGAGCGTGTTAAACCCATTACAACACTTCTAATCTGGTGCTGTGTAGACTCTATTTGTCCCGGAAAAGCCCTCAATAGCGTTTCTCAGCCTCTTATACTTTTCTCTTCCCTATCATTCCCAGCTTTGGTTTGCCGCCGCATCGTTTCGCCAACAGTGACATTTACCTGTGCGCCAATGAGTATCACTAATGAGCTTAAGTAGAGCCACAGTAGCAGTACGATCGCCGCTCCGATCGC
>JBBSHC010000724.1:0-2551 GCA_038253425.1 Leptolyngbyales cyanobacterium
AAACTTCGGCGGTACAAACGCCCTAAGTGATGGCAAGATGACTTAACGCTAGACGTTAGACCACGGACAATGAGTGAGAGACTTATGGCGATGCTTGACTGGTTAAGTGAGGAACGAGGACAGAAAACAGTGGAGAGTGGGATGACTGGAAAGCGGTTTCGACGCATCGGAGCATTGTGTTTGGGTCTTGCACTCAGTTTGATGGCAGGACGTGCCTGTGCCGTGCCAGGGCAAAGTCCGAGTGAGGCGATCATTTGGATTCAAGCAAACCCAACCTTGCGACCCGCACGTGGTGAAAGATTCTTAATTCGCAAAACCGATACGGCTGCTCAACGCTTTACCTTCATGGCATCCCCACTGCAAGTAGGCAGAGCGTCTTCCGGGGCAACGGGTGGTTTCATCCGCACCGAAGAAGCGTCGTTCTTTGACATGCTCAATGGTGTTACCTTGGGTCGCCTGCAAGAATCCCTACGTGCCATTTACGGACCCCTAATTTACCAGGACTACGCCCAGGCAAAAACTTTGTATACCTATCCGACACAGAAAAACCTCAATCAGTCGGTTAATCGGGATGTGCCGATATTGTCAGATTTGCAAGGAGAAGTGCGCGAGGGCGATCGCTACGCCTACTGGCTGGAAATTGCTCGCCGAGAGAACGGGTTTGCTTACTCCGGCAAAGTCACCGTCTTCTTGAGAGATGATTTACCCAAGTTAGCAGCAGAACTGCGAAATCGTTAGTTGAGGGGTAGAGAAAAGTTAAAGGAGAATGGTGCACCTTCTCCTTATCCCTGCCAGACACCGACGAAAATGCTCTTCACAGCGGCGGCGATGCGGCTCAAATCTTCATCCAATAACGGTGGCCATTCTACCCCTGCTTGCTGACCGCTTTCAAACTGCTGCCGACTATCGTTTGCCAAAAGATAAAGCGCACACGCCAATTCACGTTCAACCTCCGCACTGTCTCGCAAGGCTTCAAAAACAACCTTGAGCGCCAGCAAAATCGACGTGACCTGACCCGGAATCGGCGGTTTTCCCTGCTTCAGACGCATCAGCAACGCATCCGGATTTTGATCGGTTGCCATCCCTTGATTGATTAACAAGCGCCGCGCAGTCTGGTAATCCACAAAAAAAGACTGAAATGATTGCTCTATGACTTTAACCCAGTCAGCGCAAACTGTCGCATTGCTTCAGTTGAGGGCTCAAATTAGTCTTGTCTAGCTGCCGCCACAGAGCTTAGGACATTGGGATTAAAGGGGGTGTGAGGGCAATGCCCCACCCCGTCCTAACCAGAATGACTATGGCTATAGAAGCTATAAGTAAGGCGGTCAGAAGTCAGGAGTCAAGAGTCAGCAAAATCAAATAGTTGAAAACCTGTGCAGTTGTTTTTTAGCAAGCTCCAGGATATCTCCAAGCAGGACTTACGCGTAAGGTGGTTAGATCGGCGACTTCTGGTTAAAACTCAGTCTTAAAAGTCCACCCCATCGTAGAAGTCGGGGATCTTTGCGTAAGTCCTACTAAGAAAAGATAAAAGACGTGCCGCATCCAGGGGCAAGTTTTGCCAGAGTCTTTACAGACAGCCGATCGCTTTGGCACCAAACCAAACCCCACAGATGTCTTGTTTGCTAGAAAGCTTCTTAGCCTGTGGTGACGGTTTCTAAGGTTGCGGTTGCTTCTAGGGTTAGCTTCGATCGCTTCACAGGCTCCGGCACTGGAACAGGGTATTGTCCCGTAAAGCAGGCAGAGCAGAAGTTATTGGCGTCGTCGCGTGTTTCTTCTAACATGCCTTCCCAACTTAAGTAGCTGAGTGAATCAACGCCAATCTGGTTGGCAATTTCGGCAACGGATTTGGTCGCCGCAATGAGCTGATCCTGATTGTCGGTGTCGATGCCGTAGAAGCAGGGATGGGTGACAGGCGGTGACGAAACGCGCATATGCACTTCTGTAGCTCCTGCATCGCGCAGGGCTTTAACGATCTTGCGGCTCGTCGTACCGCGCACAATGGAATCATCCACGATGATGACACGCTTGCCAGCCAGAACATCTTTCAGCGGATTGAGCTTCATTTTGATGCCTGATTCCCGCATCATCTGAGTGGGCTGGATGAAGGTACGACCGACATAGCGGTTTTTGATCAAGCCTTCAGCGTAGGGAATACCCGATGCCTGAGAGTAGCCGATCGCGGCAGGGATACCCGAATCGGGCACGGCAATCACAATATCGGCATCGGCGGGAGACTCGATCGCAAGGCGGCGACCAATCCGCATCCGGTAGCTGTAGAGGCTTTCAGCCTGCATAATGCTATCGGGACGAGCGAAGTAAATCATCTCGAAAATGCAGAGCTTTGGCTGTATTTCTTTGGTCCAGTGGAACGATGCCAGCCCTTCTTCGGTAATCCAAACGAGTTCGCCTGGTTCCACATCGCGCACGTAGTCGGCACCGATAATATCTAAACCACAAGTCTCGGATGCCAGGACATAGCGCAGCGGAGCCGTTGGTGTTGCCTGGGGTAGTGTGCCAATAACAAGGGGGCGAATACCGTTGGGGTCACGAA
>JBBSHC010000725.1:0-2549 GCA_038253425.1 Leptolyngbyales cyanobacterium
ATATTCAGTCAGGAGATCGTCACTGGTCAGCACATCACCTTCAGCTTGCGGAGTCCAAAGTACTTCTAGCGCCAGAAGGCGATCGCTCGATACCCCACCCAACTGCTGCAACGCTTGACGCAGATCATCAGAGCTATTTACTGGTGGTAGTGTCAGCTTGCCCTGAGTCCCTACTAGCAGCGTCACCACAATATACTCACCGGGACCCTGATTTGCCAGAGCGCCACCCTTCTCAGCCAAAGCCAAACCACCGCTTGTAGGCGCTTGCTTAAGCTGATTGTTGACATTAGAAAGCGTTTCGCCGCTAAACTTGCTGCGTTCGGCAAGAGCAAGACGATTGAATTGAGCCTCGGCCGCTTCCAAGCGCGCTTGTTGAACGGCTGAACCTGCATACATCCAATACTCTGGGTGCCGTAGTAGCGCTAAGGTCGTTTCCTGCAACACTTCAAACAAACCAGCAGTGGAGCTTGTGTCTGCCTTATTCGCAATTTTGTTTAGCTCAGTTTGCAAGTCTCTGGCTTCTGCCAGCAAACCAACCTGAAGCTTGGCAACAGAGATCGTTGGGCTTTCCTCGCTATAGCCCAACCCGTCATCAGAGCGAGAGCGACGGAAGCTTTGGACTAAGAAATTAGCGACAGCCAGGAAAATGAGGATGCCGAACAGTCCGCCAAAGCCGCCACCGATGCCAAAAACGGGGAACAGGAAGGGAAAGCCAAAACCGCCGCCACCAGGATACCCATAGCCGCCACCATACCCGCCGCCCGGTGCATAGGAGCGAGGTGCGCTATAGGTGCGGCTGCTCGGTGCGCGGAAGGAACCACCACCAATGCGACCACCGCCTCGCGCTGCCAGAGCACCGTCAGCGTGACCAAAGGCTAATGTGATCACCAGACCGATCGCCACAAGCGCTTTGACCCACGGCTTCATTAATGAACGTAATTTTTTGTGCATAAACATGCCTACCCAGACGTTTGCTAAATGACAGTGAAACTCTGTCGGCTCCCTGTTCCATTTTGCCTGAAACTTCGCAGCGGTTGACTAAAAACGAAAGCCACTGGTACTAACCTACGAGCCGAGTAGAGCGATCCAAACTAGATTAACTCTCTGTTAAGAGTTGTTACTTTAGACCTCCCTACTACTGTATCGCCTTCAACCCTGCTTGGAAACCGATTAAAAGGAGTAAACATGGGTGGAAAGCCGTACGATCGCGTTCATTTACGTCCCAACCTGGGAGTGTTTTTTCTGGCTATGCTCTATTTGGGCAAAGGCTTTGATGAGCAGGCAGCGATCGCTTACACCAAAGATTTTTTGCAAACGACGGGTGAAGTTGTCTCCCAAGCATTTTGAACTCAGTTCGGAGTTAGATGTCTCATGCAAGGCTACAATAAAAGTGTAAACATTTGTAACCGACCGTCCAGCGCGATAGGGATAAACGAGCGCCCCCTTTCTGTTAAGACGCATCGGTTTGCAGATCAGAATGATTAAAGAGCGACTGAACCATGACTCAACCGCAACCCACTGTTACTCCCCGTCTTGAAGAACCCAAATTTGGCTTCAGTGAGTATGCCGAGCGCCTCAACGGTCGCGCTGCCATGATTGGATTCACACTGACGCTGATCATTGAATATGCCACCGGACAAGGCGTACTGGCTTGGTTAGGGTTGGGCTAAGTACAGCCGCTTACTTTTAAGGGGCGACAGGCTGCTGCAATCAAGCATTTCTGTCGCATTAATTGTCTTTTACAGTACCCATGTCGGCTGCACCGTGCTTGATCTGCGATCGCATCACGCTTTGGCAACGCGGTCAAAATCCCTACATGATTCATGAGTTTGAGCACTCAATCTTTGTAGTGGGCGATCATCAATTTCATCAAGGCTATGCGCTCGTTCTGCTAAAAGAGCATGTTAGAGAGCTACATGACCTTACGCCACACGTTCAAACAGCGCTCTTTCAGGAAGTGATGTGGGCAGGACGTGCCCTTATGGATACGTTCCAACCCTGGAAGATGAACTATGCCTGCTATGGCAACAGTGAACCGCATGTTCACTGGCACCTATTTCCACGCTACAAGACAGATCCCGATCGCCATTCGCATCCGTGGCTACATGCATCTGCGTTTAAACACCATCTCATAGAGCCTCAAACTGCTCAACGGTTGAGCCAGCGTATCAAAGCGAAGCTAGGGCACCGATAGAAGCAATCACCAGCACAAGCGGCAGTCAAGCTGGAACGGCATGAGATTGAGCCAAATCGTCCCGTTCCGGCAAGACGCGTACGCGGGCATACTTTAAACCAGTCACGCCCTGAAGCGGTTGCACCGTGCCACGCTCAATCTGGTCATCGACCCAACCTTCACGCGTGAGATAGCGCAAGTACTGCTGGTACTCAGCCCATTCTTCATCGGTGCAAAAAACCAGGGTTAACATGCCGGGTTGCGTGATGCGAGTGGCGGTGTGTTCGTCGATCGCTTTATCAATTCGTTTTTTGACAATTTCGTAGCGGGTGTCGCGGCTGCCACGCACGTCAAACATACGCTCAGTGGTCTCATC
>JBBSHC010000726.1:0-2545 GCA_038253425.1 Leptolyngbyales cyanobacterium
CAACATCTCCAGTTTCTACAACGACCCCAATACCAACTAGTCCAGTAGTTACTACATCACCAGTTCAGCGACCACAGCCCAACAGTTTGCTTACGCATTCAGGCGCATTGGGGCATTGAAAACCGACTCCACTGGGTGAAAGAGGTCTTCTTGGCTGAAGATGCCTGTCCACTGAAACTGGCGCAAGCACCGCAAAACTGGGGTCTGCTCCGGACTTGGGCAGTCAATCTCTTTCGCTGACAAGGTGAAGCGCACAACGGAGCATGGCACATGACATCCCTGCCCTTTTCCTACTCATACAATGAATTAACTCTGCATTAAGCCCTGTTTCTAATGTCGTACCATAATGCTAAAAGCTAGTAGGCAGCTTGGCAGTATTACCTCCATCGATGGGTTAAGCAGTATAACAATTGAGTGAAAGGTAACAGTTAACTTCCGTCCCTTTCGCCAAAACTTAACCTGAAGCCAACCTCTCAATTAACTTCTCTTGAGATCCAGGCTCTATGTTGATGGTGATCTCCAACACATTTATAGTCTCTATGCTGCAAGCCCACGCTTCTAGAGAAGTGATCCAGTCGGATCGGCGTCAACTTTTAGAGGAACTCTATCAGGGGCGAGATCTCAGTTCGTTTCGTGCTGGACAAGCGATCGATATGAATACCCAAGCTGTTTGGGTGGTCTGCCGTGGAGTGGTGCAGTTGAGTACCCTGTATCAGAGTGGTGACGAAGCGCTGTTAGGGTTAGCAGGACCATCCATGCCCTTTGGTTTGCCCCTGACGCTGCTTAATCCGTATCAGGCAACGGCTTTAACAGATGTAGTGCTGATGGGGTTAACGCTGTCAGAAATTGACCAATCGCCAACCCTGGCGCAGGAAATCGGTCGGCATACAGTACGGCGGCTACGTCAAACCGAAGCAATGCTGGCAATGGCAGGCTACCGACGGGTAGAAGATCGTCTCCGTCAATTGCTGTTGCTGCTGCAAATGGAAGTGGGTCAACCAGTCGCTGAAGGTACTCGACTGAGCGTGCGGCTAACGCATCAACATTTAGCCAGCGCGATCGGTACTACACGTGTCACTGTCACCCGTCTACTCGGTCAGTTTCGTGGCGAGGGCCGGCTGCTGGTTGCTAAAGACCGCCATTTGATTCTGCCTCAGCAGGATATGCCGTTATAGTCGTTGCGCGATCGACTGACCCGCTGCCATCGCTTTAGTCGGCTGCATAATCTCAGCTTCGACTGACACCACGCCGTGTGTTTCACTATCTAGATAGTGAGCTGCTTCGCGTGACAAATCTAGGGTTCGGTCTTCAAAATAGGGACCGCGATCGTTAACACGCACAATCACTGACTTCCCGTTGGCTACATTTGTCACTTTTAAGTATGTATCAAAGGGCAAGGAGCGATGCGCGGCTGTGAAGTCATTTTGGTTGAACGTTTCTCCTGTTGCCGTTTGTCGCCCATGAAAATACGGACCATACCAGGACGCCATACCTTCAATGTATTGACCAGTCGGTTTTAGACTATACATTTTTGCTTGCGCCTCAGCCAGTGGTAAGGGTGCTTTTGCCAGGGCTACCCGTAGGTCATTAATCCACTGGATGGCTAACATTTCGGGGTTACAGTTCCATTGGTCTGCAACCTGCTTGCTAACCGTAAACAAGACACGATCGCCTAACTTACCAGCCGGAGTACCATCAACAAGACCTGGCTGCAAGAGATCTAAAGGAGCCTTTGAGTCTCTTAGCACCTGCTCCAAACGCTGAGCAATTTTTGTCGCCTGCTGCTGGCTTGGTGCAGTACTTACTACATAGTTTTTGACCTTGACCTGAAAGAGGCTTTGGTTGCGAACTACATTCTCTGTCGTATCACCATCAGCATCGTCTCGCTCGACTGGCAAACATTGACCAAAGCCCAAACCAGCTTCTACAGCGTGGGTTGTAGAAAACTTGCTTACCTGCGATCGCTCAACCTTGCTGACAACAACAGGTGGCGGGGGCGTTGCCGTTGCAAAACGCTGAAACCCTGAGAAAAGATTTTTGAATGCGCCGAACAAATTAAGCGGAGCTGACAACGCTTTAGTAGTATCAAATGCTCCTGCCAGCGAAACGAATTGCGTTTGTGACATCTGCTGAGCGAAGTGACCGAAAGTCTGTTGTTTGTAGCCGGAAGAATCTAACAGCCGACTGCGGGAGCCGCTAACATCATAGGATGCCTGAATTGGTAAAACCCGTGACAAAGAAGCGGGTGTTTGTAATAAAGTCTGACTAGACGAGAAGAAGCAGCTCACCCAAGAGGCAACCCATACAAGTCCAAAAATTGGCATGAATCACTAATGGTTTAAGGAACGGTAGTATGCACTACAAAATCAAAAACGGTACCTAATCCTACCCTTCACTCTGCCCTTAAATCTCTACCTCAAGGATAATTATCGTAAAGATCGCTCTTTAGACGACCGCAAGACGGCTCGATCGCACCCCAGGTATCACATTTCCCACCCACGCCCTTAGCCTTTTACCTTTTACCTTTTACCTTTTACCTTTTACC
>JBBSHC010000727.1:0-2543 GCA_038253425.1 Leptolyngbyales cyanobacterium
AGTGGCAAGTCTACCCTTGCCAAGCTGATTACAGGCTTATATACGCCGCAGACAGGCACCGTTTATCTGGATGGAGTGGCGGTTACCGAGTCGAATCAAGAATGGTATCGTCAGCATTTCTCAGCGATCTTCTCAGACTTTTACCTCTTCGATCGCTACCTGGGGTTCAACCATGCCGGACTTGATCGAGAAGTTGAAACCTATCTCAAACAACTGCAACTCGATCACAAAGTACAGGTCAAAGAGGGTGTACTTTCTACTACGCGCCTTTCTCAGGGGCAACGCAAGCGCCTCGCCCTTTTAACAGCTTACCTGGAAGACCGCCCAATCTATCTTTTCGACGAATGGGCTTCGGATCAAGAACCTCGCTTCCGCGATCTGTTTTACAAAGAGATTCTGGTCAAATTGAAAGAGCGGGGCAAAACGGTGATTGTCATTACCCACGACGATCGGTATTTCCATTTAGCTGATCACATCATTAAGCTCGATTACGGCAAAGTGGAATTCAACTGTACACCATTGACGGGTGCACCGCTGTCCTAACGTTAGCTATCTCACGACGCGACTCGCTGGGAGTAGGACGATGAGCATCATTCCAGGCAATGACAAGCAGAAGCTTTGTGATGATATCACTCAACTGGCATCTGCTCTGGATCGCACCTTGCAACAGATCTTTGAACGTGCGGGCGATCGGATTAAACCCGAAGCACAAGCCAAAATTTGGCAAGAAATGGCAAATACGAAACAACTGTTAGAACGTCTGAGAAGCTGCTATGAAAGCGAGGTGGGTTCTAGCGCCATCTCAAGCCCATCTGAATTGGAATTAGTGTCAACCCCTCAGTGCACCACAAGCACAGCCCCAATTTTACCTTAGGAGTGACGATACCATGAATTCCCTTGAACCCCTTAACCCGCCCACGCGTGCCGATTCGTCTCAAGCGCCTCTGACCTCGCCTGCCCCCAGACGCTTGATCTGGTGGGCTTCCGCTTCCCTGCTACTGGCATTGTTAGGGGGAGGAGGCTATGTAATCCATCAACAGTTAAGTAGCAAGGCAGAACCACCCGCCGACCACCGCCCTAAAGTCGTACAGGTGGAGCACACGACTCTGGCGCTTACGGTAGCAGCCAACGGTACGGTAGAGCCAGAGCAAGTGGTGAATGTCAGCCCGAAGACGGCAGGCATTCTGACTCAACTCCTGGTCAAGGAAGGGGACTCTGTGACGCAAGGGCAGGCGATCGCGCGGATGGATGATTCCAATTTGCAAGGTCAACTGATCCAAGCGCAGGGGCAACTGGCTAAAGCCAGAGCTGACCTGGAGAAAACGCTGGCTGGCAATCGCACCGAAGAGATTGCTCAGGCTCAGGCTCGTGTTACCAGTGCCCAAGCTGAATTGAACCAAACGTCTGCTGATTTGCGCCGCAATCAATCCCTATATGAGGCAGGGGCGATTTCTCAGCAGGCGCATGAGAAAGCCCAGACTACAAACGCTACGGCTCAAGCCAAACTTGCCGAAGTTCAGCAAGCGCTAGCACTCGCTCAAGCCGGATCGCGCACTGAAGAGATTACCGCTGCCCGTGCTCAAGAACAAGCGGTCGTGGGGACATTGCAAACGATTCAATCCCAGATTAACGATACGGTCATTCGGGCAGCGTTTAATGGCACGATCAGCCGGAAGTATGCCGATCCGGGGGCTTTTGTCACACCAACGACAGCAGGCAGTTCCGTGTCCTCAGCCACCTCTTCTTCAATTCTGTCTCTGGCTTCGATCAATCGGGTAGTAGCCAATGTAGCTGAAACCAGCATCGCCAAAATTCGCATTGGGCAAACGGTGTCAATCACTGCCGATGCCTATCCGGGAAAAACGTTTCGGGGCAAGGTCTCTCAAATTGCCACTCAGGCGATCGTTCAGCAAAATGTTACCAGCTTTGAAGTGAAAGTGGCGCTGGAACCCTCTGCTGCCAGACAGTTGCGATCGGGCATGAATGTTTCGGTGACGTTCAATGTGGGTTCAGTCCCCCACGCAATGATGGTACCGGCGATCGCCATCAATCGTGAAAATAATGTCACTGGTGTTTATGTGGGTGCGCCCAATCAACCGCCTCGCTTTATTCCCATCACGACAGGCGCTACCATCAACGATCGCACGGAAGTGAAAACAGGATTGACAGGAACGGAATATATTTTGCTGCAAGCGCCGCCGAAGCAGAAACCCAAAGCCGGGTTTTCGTTCCCTGGTTTCCCCGGTAGCAGCAGCAATAATAGTCCACCAGGACAACTACCTGGTGGCGGACCACCCCAGGGCGGTGCACCTGGCGGTTGACGCTGTCTCACAGAAACGGTGATTCTTTTCCCATACACAGTCTTAGTAGGTGATCTATGACGCTAACGCTAATACACCGCAGCACCCCAACAATGATGCGGGTGCGTCCGGTGGCAGCCATTGAAATTGTATCGATGGCGATCGAGGCGCTGTGGAGCAACAAACTCCGCACTGGACTAACGATGCTGGGTGTAATTATTGGCATTGCCTCAGTGATTGCCA
>JBBSHC010000728.1:0-2539 GCA_038253425.1 Leptolyngbyales cyanobacterium
GAAAAATAGATTGCAACACCTGTTGCATTCAAACCCTTCTCAAGCTAGAAATGCTTCAAACTAGTTGGAACCTTTTGATTTATCGTGTCCCTTCCCAGCCCTCGACCCAGCGAGTGCATATATGGCGCAAACTGAAGGGTTGGGGTGCGCTATATTTGCAGCAGTCGGTCTGCGTCTTGCCTTTGCGCGAAGACTTGCAGCAGCACCTAGAGAAATTGAAAGCAGAGATTCTGTCGGGGGGCGGCGAGGCAGATTTGTTGACTGTTCAGATTAAGGATGCAGAGCAGAATGCCATGCTGGTGAAGCGGTTTCAGCAGCAGTCGGAAGAGGAGTATCAGGAATTTTTGGGGCGCGGCAGCGATTTCCACAAGGAACTTGACCACGAGCGGGAAAGCCACAACCTCACCTTTGCCGAGTTAGATGAAAATGAGGTGGAATTGGCAAAGTTGCGATCGTGGCTACCCAAAATTCGCGATCGCGATCTGTTGGCAGCGGCAGGCTATGCAACGGCACTGGCGGCGCTAACTGCCTGTGAATCAGATTTTGAGCTTTTTAGCCAACAGGTGTATAAAGCACAGGACTTAGGGGTAGGTGACTAAGCTCATGCAAGCACAGACTGAGCCGTTGGGGTCAGCTCTCGACTCAGCGTTCCTCTATCACAATGTTTCTCGAGCGATCGGGATGATTCTCTCTGTTGAATTTCCTGCCCTGATTTGACTCTATAGCCATAGCCATTCTGGTTAGGACGGGGTGCAGGGGTGGAACTCCTGGTTGGGGGCATTGCCCCCATATACCCTTTGATCCCAATGTCCTAAGCTCTGTGGCGGCAGCTATATATGTGAACTCTGAGTTCAAGAGTTGAGGAGGCGATCGCTCAGATCCATCTTGCCATCTGTGTTGTTGTTGTAGTTGCAGCGAAAAATGCAGCGCTTGTGGTTGGCGTGATGCAGCTTGGCGCACTTCACGGCTCGGTGCCCAAACCAGAATTGATACAGTGCTGACGCTGAAACCATACTGAGTGGCGGCACCAGCACATACAGCCAGAAAGCTGTCCAGTTATGGGCGGGAAACGCTGAGGCAAAACTGCGGGCAGGGTTCATACCAAACCCAGAGAAGGGCGCTTCCAGAAACACATAGAGCATCACCAAACAGCCCGCAAAAAGACCTGTATAACGATTGAGCCTGGTGTGATTGCTGGTCAATAACACCATCATCATCATGATGAAAGCAATGATACCTTCACCAACTAACGCACCGACCAACCCCAGCGCACCGGGAATCGTCACAACGTAGCTAACAGGCGGTTGAGTAAACAGATTGCCAAAGAGCAGGGCAACCAGGTAAACGCCTGCTAAACCACCCAAACATTGAAACAAAATGTAGAAAATGGCATCCTGCCGCCTAACTTTTCCTGCCTGGTAAAACGTGAGCGTAATTGCGGGATTCATGTGTGCGCCAGATCGTTTGCCCCAGGGAGAATAGATGAGCACGATCGCTGTGGTGCCCATTGCCACCCCAATCAAAAAGCGACGCAAATCGGCATTGGCGATCGCTTGATGCACCGGGGAACCGGGATATTCAAACAAGATCGTAAATACACCCGCCGAAACCATGAACAGCCCCAGCTCTGCGGCTTCCATCAAGTATTCGGGCAGATGTCTTTTAAGGGTTTCCATGCTGACCTCCCGCCGTCCCACGTTTAACGGTTCGATGCTCGGCATTTTGTTGAATCATGGCGGCGACCAGCCCCGTCCAGCCCGTTTGATGACTGGCTCCTAGCCCGGTCCCATTATCCCCATGAAAATATTCATGGAACAAGATTAAATCACGCCAGTGTGGATCATTCTGGAAGGTCTCCAAATTGCCATATACGGGGCGTTTACCGGATGCATCTGGCTCAAAAATTGTCACTAGCCGATGGGAAAGCTCGATCGCTACCTCCCTCAGCGTCATTTCGTGACCAGATCCCGTTGGGCATTCCACTTTGAACGTGTCGCCAAAGTACTCGTGAAAGCGCCAAAGTGCCTCAATAATGAGATAATTCACCGGAAACCAAATGGGACCACGCCAGTTGGAATTGCCGCCAAATAAACCCGTCGTGGATTCGGCTGGTTCATAACGTACACAATAGTCGTGATCCCCTTCATGTAAAACATAGGGATGGTCTGAATGCACTTTCGACAGGGCGCGAATGCCATGCGGACTCAGAAATTCATTTTCATCCAGTAGATAGTGCAAGACGCGCTTGAGCTTTGCACCGTAGACGATCGCCAGTAAGCGTCTGGCTCCCATCCCAGGCGTTTCCATACACGCTACTTTATTCTTCAGTTCCGGGCGGTTGCGAATAAACCATTCCATCCGCCGCTTGAACCCTGGAAACTGCTGTAGCGTATCCAACTCCAGCACTGTCACTGCAAAGAGTGGAATCAAGCCCACCATCGATCGCACCTTGAGCGGAAACTGCCGACCATCCGGTAAGTGTAGGGCATCGTAGTAGAAGCCATCTTCATCATCCCAGAGTGCAATCTTCGTATTGCCA
>JBBSHC010000729.1:0-2530 GCA_038253425.1 Leptolyngbyales cyanobacterium
ACCATTCACCTTGCCTAAATAGTCTTCCATCTGGTCATTATTGATGGGACTTCCAGGCAAACACTTGCCAATGCTATTAATAAAAACACCGTTCATGAAGAACCTACCTTAAAGAATTGCTTTGTTTTTGTAACCAGGCAAGGCAACATTCAAAACCACGCAAACACAAACTCTGATGTCTCCAACAGTCGTTGTGATGGGTGACTCTGTTGCAGTTGAAAATTCTGTGACAGCAATCTCTCTAGAATGAATGGCATTACTGGCGATTGCTTAAAGCCAACGATGCAGTTGAACAACTACCACTCCAAAAACTCTGATTACGGAAACATTTGCATGATTAAATGTCGTCGAGCTGATAATCTGACTCTAGTAAGTTTGTCTAATCCTTATGCTTAAATTTGTGCCACTTTTAGCAACTGGTCCTAAGAAAAGATGCTAACAATTAAGCAAAGACATACTAAGAACAAAAGACAACGCTCAATCTGTACGATGAATTCGTCCCCTCCCATCTATTCAACGGTTGATCAATCCTTCCCCTCAAAAACGCTGCGGCAAGGACTCGAACGCTACTACCAGGCAAACCCCGACTTTGTGCGCGATCGCGACCTCTGGGTTGGCATCATGCGGATTCCCTGGTGCGATATGCAGCGGCACGATATTATGCACGTCGTCACAGGCTACAGCACCGCCTTGGAACAAGAGCTTCAGCTCATTGGTTTTTTGCTCACAGCGCTGACCTGGAAACGCCCCTGGTACTACTACGCGCAAAGCTTTGTGGTGTTTCTAGAGCTTTTATGGCAGTCCATGCAGGGCAAAGCGTGGGGCGGCATCTATCACAATCCTGTGCAGGTTTGCCGACTGTATTGGAAGGGTGTTCAGCAAGGGCTGGCGCTGCCTAAAAAGATTGATGCGGCGATCGACCCTGAGACGGTGCTCGATCGGGATCTGGAATCACTGCGATCGGACTACGGCATCCAAAACGCAGGTGCCTGGGATTGAAAGTTTTTGTGCAGGGTGTGGGAAGTCAGGAGTCAGAATTCAGAAGACAGGAGCGCAGAGGGGGCAGGGGGGCAAGGGAAGCAGAATTAACTCCGACCTCAAAACTCAAAACTCTTCCCTATCCCCTCTGCGCCCCTCACTCCACTCTTATTAGCGGTTAAAAAACGGAGTATATTGACGAGTATGTAGGCTCGGCAGGAGTGACTCCAGATGTGCGGAATTGTTGGCTATATTGGCACCCAGGCGGCAAGCGGCATTTTGCTCGAAGGGCTGCGTAAGCTGGAATATCGCGGCTACGATTCCGCTGGCATTGCCACTGTGCTGGAAGGCGAGATCCACTGCGACCGTGCCAAAGGCAAACTGCACAACCTAGAAGAAAAACTCGCAGGCGAAGAAAACCCCGCACGGGTGGGCATTGCTCATACGCGCTGGGCAACCCACGGCAAGCCCGAAGAATACAACGCCCATCCGCACATGGACACTGCCATGCGGATTGCAGTCATCCAAAACGGCATTATTGAAAACTACCGTGAGCTACGAGAAGCACTGAAAGAACGCGGTTGTCAGTTTCGTTCGGACACCGATACAGAAGTGGTGCCCCACCTGATTGCGGAGGTGCTACAGCAGGCAGAAAGCATGGAAGCCAGCCCGTTGGTTTCGATCCAACCGTCACCACTTTTAGAAGCGGTGCGGCAAGTGGTCAATCGGCTGGAAGGCGCGTTTGCGATCGCCGTTATTTCGGCTGACTATCCCGATGAACTGATTGTGGCGCGGCAGCAAGCCCCAGTGGTGATTGGCTTTGGGCAGGGTGAGTTCTACTGTGCATCGGATACGCCTGCGATCGTGCCCTACACCCGTGCCGTGCTGACTTTGGACAATGGCGAATTGGCACGGATGACACCTCTGGGAGTAGAAGTCTACAGCTTTGAAGGACAGCGGTTGAAAAAAACACCCCGGACGCTGAATTGGAACCCAGTGATGGTGGAGAAGCAGGGCTTCAAACACTTCATGCTCAAGGAAATCTACGAGCAACCCGGAGTGGTACGCGCCTGTTTGGAAGCGTATTTTGATGCGGATTGGACGGCGGTGGCACCGGAGCGATCGCCCGCCCAGCTCGGCTTACCCGCTGACCTTTTAGCTGACTTACAGCACATTCAAATCGTTGCCTGTGGTACAAGCTGGCACGCAGCCCTGGTCGGCAAATACCTGCTAGAGCAATTGGCGGGCATTCCCACCTCTGTGCAGTATGCATCAGAATTTCGCTATGCGCCCTCACCGCTGACCCCGCAAACCCTCACCATTGGCGTGACGCAATCGGGCGAAACAGCCGACACACTAGCAGCGCTGAACATGGAAAAGCAGCGGCGCTCTGGTTTGTCAGCCGCCTTGCAACCGCGACTACTCGGTATTACCAATCGTCCCGAAAGTTCGCTGGGGCATCTCGTGCCCAACATTATCGATACCCATGCAGGCATTGAAATTGGGGTTGCTGCCACCAAAACCTTTGTCGCGCAGCTCATGGCATTTTATG
>JBBSHC010000730.1:0-2526 GCA_038253425.1 Leptolyngbyales cyanobacterium
AGCCAACAAGCAGTTGACTCTGCGAGCTGGCAATGCGGGTGGAGTGCTGGTTAGCCTGAATGAAGGTGGCTCAAAACGCTTAGGGGAGCCAGGAGAAGTCGAAGAGGTTACCTTTGGCGTTAATACTCAAGCAACAAATCTGCCTTCGCTTTCACCTGATGCTTCTGCTTCAACCTTAACTGCATCCAGCATCAAGGCGTTTTGAGCGTTCTTCGTGCTCTTGCATCCTTGAGCGCTGTCAAAGTCATAGCGCATCTACAAATGTTTTGTACTCTGTAGCAAGCTTGCGATCGCGAACCTGTCGCATCGATCGGGCAACCCAATAGACGCGCTACCATTAAGTAAGGTGAAGCGACTAATCAAAAAGCGGAGTTAAAACGTATGGCATTATTTGGACTTGGTAAAAAAACTAGCCTGCCCACACCTGAAAACGCATTACCAGGACGGGCAGAACCGATCTCAGTGCCTGCGAAGCATTATGTAAACGGCAATTCGCTCAAGCCGCCATATCCTGATGGCATGGAAATTGCTCTCTTTGGGTTAGGGTGTTTTTGGGGCGCAGAACGTA
The DNA here is from genome assembly GCA_038253425.1 of Leptolyngbyales cyanobacterium. Taxonomy (GTDB): domain Bacteria; phylum Cyanobacteriota; class Cyanobacteriia; order Leptolyngbyales; family Leptolyngbyaceae; genus Stenomitos. Next base: position 569 of record JBBSHC010000730.1, read on the forward strand.
AATTTTGGCAGCAAAATGGTGTGTTTTCGACCGCCGTTGGCTACGCTGCTGGGATAACGCCGAATCCTACCTATCAAGAAGTTTGCTCAGGGATGACCGGGCACAATGAGGTCGTTCAGGTTGTCTTCGATCCGAAGGCGGTTAGCTACGAAACCCTGCTCAAGGTCTTCTGGGAAAGCCACAACCCGACACAGGGAATGCAGCAAGGCAATGATACAGGCACCCAATATCGATCGGGCATTTATGTGTATTCAGACGCGCAACGGCAGTCGGCGGAGGCATCTCGTGCGGCTTACCAGGCTGCGTTAAAGGCAGCAGGCTATGGTGAAATCACGACTGAAATTCTTACAGCGCCTGAGTTTTATTATGCAGAAGGCTACCATCAGCAATACCTTGCTAAGAATCCCACTGGTTACTGTGGGTTAGGTGGTACAAACGTTGCCTGCCCGATTGGTGTGGTTACAGCTTGAGCATAGGGGCGATCGCTCGTAGCATTGGGTAAGTAGTAAGCAGGTAGCGCTCAGGTACTGCCTGCTTTTGCTTCACTAACCGCGTCTACCCACACCCGCATCTGAGTGAGGGTTAGAGGACCATACTGTGTTGCCAGTGCCACATCGGTGGCATCACGTCCATAGGCGATCGCAATCCGGTTGCCGCGCGGCTGTTTTTGGGTAGCGTCAAACGTAAACCAGCGTCCTTCGGTTGAAGCGGCGTTGCGATCGCCCAAATATGCTTCAAACCAGGCATGTAAATCCATAGGGTCAAGCTGGTAAAGATAGCCCACGACCATGCGTGCTGGGATGCTAAGGCTGCGGCAGAGCGCGATCCCTAAATGAGCAAAGTCGCGACAAACCCCAATTTTCTGCTCAGCGGTTTCAACGGCTGATGTCGAGGCATTGCTGCTGCCATATTCATACTTGAGGGTTGTTTGAATCCAATGACGAATGGACTCTACTTGCTCATAGCCCGGTGTGCAATTGCCAACAATCTGTCTCGCTAAGTCGCCCAAGCGATCGGCTTCACAATAGCGGCTCGGCAGCAAAAATTGCAGTACCGTTTCAGGTAAATTTTGTATTGGAAGAAAGGGCGCGTCTGGCTGCACATCGATCGTGTCAGACGTTTCAACGCAGGCAGAAGTGTAAACGCGAAAGGGACCTTCGGGCGTCACCAATCGTTGGCATAAGTTGCCGTAGCTATCGGTATACTCAATCACTTGTGTAATCGGTTCTAGCTTATATTCTTCGCGTACCACCCATTGCCCAACGCCGCTACGCGGCCTCAACATAAGGATGAGGGGAGTCGGTGTACTTGCTTCAAACGAAAGCTCACAGCCAGCATCCAGGCGCATTTGTCTCTCCGCGTTACCACAACTTACGACTATCCCAAAACCAGCGCTGTTGCGTACGATTGCTCGGTGTGAGCGGTTTTCCTCGCAACACAGCCCACGCCATCGCATCAACCACTCCATCAACCCTCAACCTGTGACGCTGTTGAAAAGCAGTGACGCACGCCTTCGTTTGAGAGCAAAAAATGCCATTGCGATTTACCGTATGCCCATTTACTCGCAGCAGCCCTTGTAATTCAGCGACATCAGCACCTGTCTGCCCCTGCCGGAGTAACCGAGTTCCTGGCTGAACCGTTTTTTTCAATGCTGCCCAAGTTTCAGCACCCACACAGCCATCGATCCTTAACCCAGATTGGCTCTGAAACGCTTTAACTGCCGCTTCTGTCACGTGACCAAAGTCGCCATCCACTCTCACTGTATTAAAGCCGTGAGCAACCAACAGCGTTTGAAGTTCCGCTACCGCTACGCCTGTGTCCCAGGGGTGCAAAGTAGGACCACTCGTGGCTGCTCCTACGATCGGTTGTTCAGCCCATGAATGAGATTCCACTGACCGAATGCTCCTTCTTCATGCTTTAACGGAGTGACTGATTAACCTGGCAATCGTTGCCTGTAC
>JBBSHC010000731.1:0-2525 GCA_038253425.1 Leptolyngbyales cyanobacterium
GGGGTTGCCCCTGTCGCGCAAGCTGGCAGAGTTACTGGGGGGCAGTGTTTCAATGAGCAGTGAGCTGGGCAAAGGCGCTGTCTTTTCGGCAACCATCCCGATCGCGTATATCGATCGTACCGAGCCGCAGTCCTCCTCTGCTTGGCAGCTAGAACCAACCCGCTGCCCTATTCTGGTGGTTGAAGACAATGCCGAGACTTTATTGATTTACGAACAACACTTTCAGTCCTCAAAGTATCAATGCTTTGCTGTTCGTACCCTGGAGCAGGCGCAACAAGCCTTACAGCAACTTCGCCCCGCTGCCATCATTCTGGATATTGTGCTAGAGCGGCAAAACGGTTGGACGCTGCTGCGTGATTTGAAGGGCGACGACACCACCTGCACCATTCCCGTACTCGTCATCACCGTCGTTGATAATGAGAAGCAAGCGCTGGCATTAGGCGCAGATGGGTTCCTGGTTAAGCCTGTGGATAGATTGTCTTTCCTTAACAAGCTCAATACGCTGATAAATCAGGGTCAATCGCAAGCAATCCTGGTGGTTGACGATGAGTCAACATGTCGCTATGTGGTTAAACAGTTGTTGGCAGACACAGACAACTCTCTCAGAGTTTTGGAAGCGGCAAGTGGGCGAGAGGGCTTAGAAATGGCGAGTTTAGAACAGCCAGCCGCGATCGTGCTCGATTTGGTGATGCCGGGACTGAGTGGCTTTGAGGTGCTCGATCAACTAAAACGCAATGTAGCGACCCAGACGATTCCTGTCATCATTCATACATCAATGCAATTGGATGCAGAGGCAAAAAGTCGTTTAGCGGGACAAAGTATAGCGATTCTTTCTAAAGCAACGATCGCTCAAGCAACCGCGATCGCTCAACTGCAAGAGGCGCTGATTCAAGCCGGACTGGTTCTAAATGCTTGAGAGAAACGCAATGTTTGAGCCACAAGTCACGGTCTTACATGTCGATGACAACGAAGCAAATCGCTATGTAGTCAATCGTATTTTGCAAAATGGCGGCTTTCAGGTTTTGCAAGCGGCTACTGGAACTGCCGGACTTAAATCTGTTATCGAGCACCTGCCTGACCTCGTAATTTTAGATGTCAAACTGCCCGACTTAAACGGCTTTGAGGTCTGTCGTCAGATTAAGTCTAATCCTAAGACTGCTTTTATTCCAGTGTTGCACCTGTCTGCCAGCTTTGTTAAAAGTCAAGATAAAGCCGAAGGGTTAGATAGCGGAGCCGATGCGTATCTGGCACAGCCTGTCGAGCCGATCGAACTCCTGGCTACAGTGCGATCGCTGCTGCGAGTCCGTCAGGCAGAAGAAGCGGCGTTGACCTCAGCGAGAGAGTGGCAAAACACCTTCGATGCGATTAATGACAGTGTTGGGTTGCTAGACCGAGAGGGCAAGATCCTCCGATGCAATGGCACCATGATGCAGCTTTTTGGCAAAGCGCCGAGCGAACTATTGGGACGTGCCCACCACGAGCTGATGAAAGCAGAACTAGGCGTGGGCGATGGCATTTGCTTTAACCATGCCAAAGAGACACATTGCCGTCAAGTCTTAGAACTTCAGTCAAACAGTCGATGGTTTGCCAAAACAATGGATCCGATCGTCGATGAGCAAGGGAGGTTTACAGGTGCCGTTTTCATCTTGTCTGATATCACGGAGCGCAAGCGGGCAGAAGCCATGCTGCAAGACCAAAACGAATACTTGAATGTCTTAATGACTTCGTTGCAGCAGCAAACGGAGCAAGCGCAGCAAGCCAACCGCATTAAAGATGAGTTTTTAGCGGTACTCTCCCATGAGCTACGATCGCCCCTCAACCCCATCTTGGGTTGGGCAAAGCTTCTGCGGGAGGGCAAGCTCAATGCAGACAAAACGGCACTGGCGTTAGAGACGATCGAGCGCAACGCGCAACTGCAAACGCAACTGATTGCCGACCTCTTAGATGTCTCCCGCATTTTACAGGGCAAAACCAGTCTAACCATCACTCCGGTGAATCTTGCTGCCACTATTGCCGCCGCCTTAGAAACGGTGTGGTTAGCAGCAGAAGCCAAGTCTATTCAGGTGCAAACGAATTTTGACCCAGCGATCGATCTGAGCGTCTTGGGCGATGCTACGCGTCTTCAGCAGGTTGTCTGGAATTTACTTTCTAATGCCGTAAAGTTTACCCCTAGCGTTGGGCGCATAGACGTTTACTTAGAAGTAGCGGGCACACAGGCTCAAATTAGAGTGCAGGATACGGGTAAAGGCATTGACCCTGCTTTTCTCCCGCATGTCTTTGAATATTTCCGGCAGGCAGATGCAACAACCACTCGTAAGTTTGGTGGCTTGGGGCTGGGGCTAGCGATCGTTCACCATTTGGTAGAGCTGCACGGCGGCACCGTTCAAGCCATGAGTCCCGGTGAGGAACAGGGAGCAACCTTCATCGTCTCGCTCCCTCTGCTTAAAAACAACTGCCATCAGCAGACAAATAAAAGCGTGACCGCATCTGCGTCGCCCTCAGAACTTTCGGGTGTAAGGGTCTTA
>JBBSHC010000732.1:0-2510 GCA_038253425.1 Leptolyngbyales cyanobacterium
ACACCGACCCAGAAAACACGCCCGCGCTCAAATTCTTCGCTCGTAAGGGTTTTGGCAACATCCGTAAGCACGTCTACCTGTCGATGAACCTGAGCAAACACGAATACTACGGCAAACTCATTGCCTACGAACGCGAAAAAGCCGAACGCCAGGTGTGGAAACGCCCTCGCAAGCGATCGCCCAAAGCGTGACGAGGCATCAGACTGGCTAGAATAAACCGTATGCACCTATGGGGAACTGGTCATGGTACAACAGTACGACCCGCTGCAATACCTTCCCACCGATGAAGACTTGCCTTCGTCGGACGAAACGCCTGTGGATAACGAACTGCAAAACCTGATCCCAAACTTGCTGCTGATCATTCTGGCAAATGTCTGGGACGATCGCCAGGACTGGTTTTTTGGCGTGGATATGGGCATCTACTACATTCCTGAACCGCCCTATGTGCCCATTATTCCAGATGGGTTTCTCAGTTTGGGCGTAGAACGGCGCAAGCGAGGCGATCAGGGGCGCTTGAGCTATGTCCTGTGGCGCGAAAATAACGTTGTACCGATGATGGTATTGGAAGTGGTTTCGGAAACCTATAACGGTGAGTACGACACCAAAATGGCGAAGTACGTGCAACTGGGCGCGCTGTATTACATCATCTACAGTCACGATCGCCGCCCCCGCGACCACCATGAACCGTTTGAAGTCTATCGCCTAGAGAATAACTGCTATGTAAAGCAGTCCGGTGAGCCATTCTGGATGCCAGAAGCAGGCATTGCGATCGGGCGAGGACAGGGTACGTATGCAGCATGGGAGCGCGAATGGCTGTACTGGTTTGACGAAAACGGCAACCGTTATCCCAGCCCCAACGAACGGGCAACACTCGCTCAGGAACGGGCAACACTTGCTCAGGAACGGGCAACACTCGCAGAACAACAAGCCGCACAAGAACGACAGCTACGAGAAGAATTGCTTGCTAAATTGCGCGATCGTGGTATTGATCTCAACACACTCTAACCGTCTGCTTCAAAGCCCCATTTCCTCATCAAGGTAGCGCTTATAGCCCTTTGCTTCTAACGTTGCCTGCTTTTCCGCCACCATCTGAGCAAGGCTTTGGCGATACTGCTGCACTTTTTCGAGCAGTGCTGGATCGTGTGTTGCCAGGATTTGCACGGCGAGGAGTCCGGCGTTACGGGCATTACCGATCGCTACAGTTGCGACGGGGATTCCGGCTGGCATTTGCACGATCGAGTAGAGCGAATCCAGTCCTTGTAGATGCCGACTGACGACAGGCACCCCGATGACAGGTAGGGGCGTGAGTGCTGCCACCATGCCCGGTAGATGTGCTGCGCCACCTGCACCCGCGATGATGACCTTTAAGCCTCGCACATGAGCTTGCTGGGCATAATCCACCATGCGTTCCGGCGTACGGTGCGCTGAGACAATGCCGACTTCGCAGAGGATGTCAAATTCTTCGCAAGCCGCGATCGCGCCTTGCATGGTGGGCAAATCGGAATCGCTGCCCATAATGATGCCGATGAGAGGGGAGGACATAGGGGGGATGGGGAGTAGAGTGTGGGGAGTTGAAAGAGTTGTTGAACGGCTTCAGTTCAGCTTAGTAGACTCTGGAATTCGCCCTCAAAATTGTTTGAGTTCCAGTGATCTTAGATAAAACCCAAGACTTGCACGAGCTTTAATTGAAACTCTAGAATTACTCATAAGTTATTTCTTCATACACGATGTCAATAAAGATTGATAAAGCAGCAGTTATAGCCGAGCTTCGGCGAATCTCCCAAATTCTTGGCACCAAGTATTTGGGATATCGAGATTTTGAAAAGTTATCTACAATTAGCAGACACACTGTTGCCAATCGATTTGGTTCTTGGAATAATGCGCTTCAGGAAGCAGGTTTATTTCCTGCCAAACCAAACAGAAAAACGACCCTTTCCGATGACGAGCTTCTTATTCAGATTATTACCTTGACTGAGAGATTGCAAAAAATTCCAAGTGTGAGCGACATGGCTGCACATGGAGAATATAGTGACACACCTTACAAGACTCGATGGGTTTCATTTACACTGGCACGCGAAGCTGCCTACAAAAAATACGGTATGCCAATTGTCGGGGAACCTATACAAGCCAAAACACCCCGCACTCACCAAAAACAAGGTGAACGATCAAATCAAAGTGTAGCTAATAATTTAAAGCCTCACCTCTTAAGGATAAATGATAATGACACCAGAGCTTTTGTAGAAGAGGCTATAGATTGCTTTGAGGCTGGGCTTTATCGTTCTTGTGTTGTTATGTCTTGGAGCGGCGCAATATCGATACTTTATGATTATGTGATAAAAAATAAGCTCAACGAATTCAATTTGGAGGCTGTCAGGCGTAGTTCAAAATGGAAAGATGCTCAAACCAAAGATGACCTCGCCTTGATGAAGGAATCAGACTTCCTTGATATCCTCGCTACACTATCAATCATTGGAAAAAATGTTAAGGAGCAACTGAAAAATAACTGCTTA
>JBBSHC010000733.1:0-2503 GCA_038253425.1 Leptolyngbyales cyanobacterium
CAACTGAAAACCGCTGTAAGTGAGCGCAAAACATTCACTAAAAAAGGCAGACACACAGCCTGCCTTTGCAAAAGTATCTTACGCTATGTAGTTATCTAAAACCAACGGCTGCTTGCCAGACAAACGCCAGCAATAAAAAGAAGACCGGAATCACTGGCAAAACATCAACCAGGGGATCAAAAATCGCATACGCTTCGGGCAATTTTGCTAAGAGCAACGCTGCTTCCATAAGATAAATCTCTCCGGCAAGGACTTGTAGAGTTGCCATTGATTTTACCACGCGATGGCGCATGTAAAGCTGCAAGGCATTAAACGCTGGTTGTCAACCAATGCCCAAATGCTGATTTAAAGGTACCGTTGAAAATGGCACGGCGAATTTTTTGGGTGAATTGTACTAGCTCGGTAATGTTGTGAATTGAGAGCAGTGTGTAAGCAAGCAATTCCTGCGATCGCAGCAGATGACTGAGGTAGGCACGGCTAAAAGTCTGGCATGTATAGCAAGCGCAAGTCGCATCCAACGCCGTAAAGTCTTCTCGAAAGCGAGTGTTTCGCAGATTCCAGCGATCGCCCTGCACCAAGGCATTACCGTGTCGCGCCAACCGCGTTGGAATCACACAGTCAAACAAATCAACTCCAGCCGCGATCGCCTGCACCATTTCACGGTAGGTGCCAACGCCCATTAAGTAACGGGGTTTGTCGGGTGGTAAGAGCGGCGTAGTTGCCTGCACGATTTGCTCAATCAAGGCGGCAGGTTCTCCTACACTCACACCCCCGATCGCATAGCCCGGTAAGTCAAGCTGTGCCAGTTGTTCAGCCGCCAGCCGTCGTAAATCGGGATAAACTCCACCCTGCACAATGCCAAACAATGCCTGGTCAGAACGTTGATGCGCGTCAATGCAGCGTTTAAGCCAGCGGTACGTGCGGTCTGTCGAGTCTATTACGGCGTCATAGGTTGCCGGATATGGTGGGCACTCATCAAACGCCATTATTACGTCTGCACCCAGCGCATTTTGAATGGCGATCGAGCGTTCGGGTGTCAGGTGAATCATCTGTCCATCACGGGGCGATCGAAACGTCACACCTTCTTCCGCGATCGTTCGCATTTCGCTCAGGCTAAAGACCTGAAACCCGCCTGAATCCGTCAAAATGGGTCCATCCCACGCCATAAACCGATGCAACCCGCCTGCTCGCGCCACAATGCTTTCTCCAGGCTGGAGATGCAAATGGTACGTATTTGCCAGCACAAGCTGAGCGCCTGTTGCCCGTAACTGGTCGGGCGTTACCGTTTTGACATTTGCCAGTGTGCCAACTGGCATAAAGCGCGGCGTTTCTACCAAACCATGCGGCGTCGCAAAAAGACCCGCTCTTGCTCCCGTATGACAACAGGTTGCCTGACACGTAAACGAAAAACCAGTGCTCAAGATGCTCTAACCACGCCTGAATCAGAAGGAAAAATGTTCTTCATCGTCAATCTGAACGTCCCAGTTTGCCGACAGCACCTCTGCGACCACTGCTTCTAGGGCTGCCACATTCAGACGATGATGGTTTTGTTCTTGCATCGGGTTGGAAAGCGGAATCAACCGGAGATGCCGACCATCCTGAATCAAATCAAACCAGGGTTCTTGCTCGGAAGACTGCCCCAATTCGAGATAATCAAAACTCTGAACATTTAAATAGAGGGCGTGATTCGCAATCAACGTCGATCGCTGTGGGTCAGCAAAAACTTCAAGCACATGCCCCTCTCCCTCACTAGCAAGAATGCCATCCTGCGTGTGAAGATAACGGACGCGGCTCAAGTCTGCAAGGAGCCGCTGCATGTCTTGTTTATTGACAACTGTACCAATGTCAATAATGCAAGGAGCAGGCAATCGCTCACTACGGGAAGGTTGATCATGACTCATAGAGAGAACGCCTCTAATCTAAATGAGCCAGTGGCTCAGGTAGCGAATGTGCAACAACAAAATAATCAGGTTCTAAGCGAGTGAATCAAGCTACGGCAGTAAAAACTCAGTGCCTTTAATCACTCAACGGCTGATTCAGTCAAGAGATGCGGTTTGGCGCAAGGGGATGGTTCAGTAGTGTATGAGACAATTCTATCTTAAGTTCCTTAGCTCACTCCTAACGGAATTTACTGAATTGCTAACAAGGCGGCTTGCTTCGAGCGAGACAGAGACCGTGCAAGCCCCTCAATTATGTCTGTAAAGGACAGTTGAGCGCCTCAGTTCAGCTAGAACAACATCAGGATTTCATAACACCTGGGCTCAAAGGTCTGGATTTAAACGCGCCTTGACGATCGCAGGACGACTGCTACAGAGCGATCGACAGCGTGGTGGCGAGTTCTAGTTTCAACGTAATCATTTGCAATGTTAAAGTGGCTTTCAACATTCCTTGGGGCTGTGACCTTTTACACCTGTTTACCCGTCCCCCAACGCTGGGTACTCACCTTTAGCGGCATCGCGCGCTGGGCACCGATTGTTGGACTGGCGATCGGCGGATTGTTGGG
>JBBSHC010000734.1:0-2500 GCA_038253425.1 Leptolyngbyales cyanobacterium
CGATAGCTGCGTTTCAAGGGGTTCATTCTTACCTCCTGTTAAAAATATTGGAATGTTGAAAAACATGGCTAGAACTGGACAATACAAAGGTTTTGGATGCTACGCTCGCTCAATGCAAGATCGCAGCTCTAAAATTAATGCGCTCGAAAAGCTGAGTCTAATTCTGCTCACATAGCTCTCTCTTAAGTAAAAAAGAGCGTTTGTTACGCCAATTAGTTGAATCAAAAACGTTTTGGAACTTTTACCTAGCTCAAGCTTAGTAAGAATGTCTGGAGCAATAATCTACCCAGAGCGATAGTTCCTCATGCAAGCTCCTTTTTGACATAGAGCGCCAAGCTTAAATTTTGGAAGGAAAGAAAGATCGGCTCTTTGCTCATTATTCCAGTAGGCGTTTTAGTGCGTTGAAAGCTGGTGGTCGCCTCAAAAAATCAACTCTATCGAACGATCGCAGTGTTAATTGAGCTAGACGATCGCCCATTACCAACGCGATACTGTACTCGATCGCATTCTCAAAAGCGTTGTTTCACCTAATTTTGTCGGCTTACAGCCGTTGTAGCAGTTGCTGATGTTCTTAAACTAGAGAGAGGGGTCAGTTTGTTGTCTATTCACCTGATGCTGCGTGTCTATTCACCTGATGCTGCGCCCCCATCTCTCTAACTTTGAATGTCTTTAACTCAGAAAGCGTTTACGTCCATGAAAGCTCAATCTAACGAAGCGATCGCCGTTGAAAGTCACGTTCACACAGCACCATCGTGGCAAATCAAGCTGTTGTACGACGGTGAGTGTCCCCTGTGTTTGCGAGAAGTCAACTTTTTAAGCAAACGCGATGCTGGACGAGGCTTAGTCACGTTTATCGATATTGCCGCTGATGACTATACACCCGAAGCGCATGGCGGCATTGACTTTGAAACGGCAATGGGACGCATTCACGCGCTACTGCCCAATGGCACTGTGATCAAAGATGTAGAAGTTTTTCGGCGAATCTATAAAACGCTGGGCATGGGCTGGCTTTACGCATGGACAAAACTACCCATCATTGGAGTCCTTGTTGATGCGCTCTATGGCGTTTGGGCAGACTGGCGACTGGCTCTAACCGGACGAGCGAACCTGGCGACCCTTGCGATCGAGCGGCAGCAGCGGCTTGGGTGCAGTAGTCAGGGTTGCCGCTTACCGGATGCATAAAGCGTAGAGGGCATCTGTTTGTAGGAGTTTGTAGGAGACGTTAAACACAGTGTTGCCCCAGTGACAGGCTTAGGACTACACGTTCTGCCTTCCCTTATGCCTCAGCAATCTGCTGCATCGTCCACCACCAGAGGTTACGACCGTTTTTCTTCTGCCAGTACCAATATTCACAACCCCATAGCATCACGGTGCTATACCCCAAATCTGTGAGGGAGGTTACAAGGCTGCTAGTGCGCTTCGGTGTGCAGCTAGGATACTCTGTTTGCTGCATGGCAACGAGTTGGTTTGCTTCCCAGGGTTCTGCCTGCGCCTCGGCAATCCAGTCTTCTTTGGCGCTCTTGGCGAGATTGTTCTGCCACTCTTTTAGCTTCTCCCAATACGGCGGTAATGGCTGTAGGTAGACGGGCGAATTTCCGGCAGGAACTTTGGTGTAAACGTTAATGCCAACTGCATCTGCCATGTTCAAGCTTTCCTGAAAAGCCTCATCATCATCTGTTAGATCGGCGGAGGGTAGGCTGATAGCAGTTGTAATGACGATTTTTTGCTGAGGCGTTGCGAGCGATCGCACCAATGCGGCTTCTCGACGCACAAAATCATAGCTGAGGTATCGCCCACCAGTAATATCCATGTGGGTGAATGGCTCGTTTTCGACCTGCCAATAGTTCAAGTTGGGGGCATGGCGGACATGATGAACAACCATGTCGGTAAATTTGAGGGCACGTTCGGCGATCGCTGGATTGTGATCCACTGCTGTCTGGTTTGTTGACGTTTCATAACGGGCTTGAAGCCACTCAGGAAAGTGAAACTCTGGCCAACGCGGTGCTTTCATGCCGACTGTCAGCACAACCTCAATGCCATGTCGATGACTTTCATCTAGCAGCCAATCTAACGTTGTGAAATCAAACTGGTTTTCAGAGCGCTCAATTTCATCCCAATAGCTACAGAGTCGAATGCGGTTAAAGCCTAACGAACAGATTTGGCGAAACGCTTCCTGGTAGTTCAATCCCATATAGTGACATTGAAGCTGGCTGCAAGTCGTCCCCAGGGTGGAGGGGCGCTTCAAATCTGATAGATGCACTGCTTTGTTCGATCGTGATGTCGCGATGACCTGGTTACTGCTGAGGGATGTCAGCAAAGCGAAACCCGATAATGCCAGATAGGTAGACTGTCTGCGCGTTAAGGGAACGGTTCTTGGTAGTTTATTCATTTCCAGCCGGATAGCGCTCAGTGCTTGCCTAGAGTGCCCGTCCCCTGCAAATTCATGACATCCAGTTGCGTTAACTAAGGTTAAGTTAATTCACATCTAACAGAGGCAGCG